>CALGRR010000086.1 GCA_937880805.1 uncultured Clostridia bacterium | reverse complement strand
ACAATTATTTTAAAAATTCAAATAACTGATGGTGTGCTATATTCAAGCGGAAAGAAATTTGAGTTTTAGGAGTAACGATATGGAAATCTGGGATGGATATTTTAAAGACGGAACGCTAGCCAATATAGATTTGGTTCGTGGTGAGCCTGTTTCTGATGGGCTCTATCACCTTGTTTGCGAGGCTCTTGTTCGCCATACCGATGGGGATTACCTTCTTATGCAAAGAGATTTAGAAAAGGATATTTATCCCGGTTACTATGAAGCAACTGCAGGTGGCTCTGCTCTTAAAGGTGAAAATGCATTAGAGTGTGTGAAGCGTGAGTTGCTTGAAGAAACAGGGATTGTTTGCGATAATTTTGAGGGGTTCGCCTATTATGTTTTTGATGATGGTAAATCCCTGTTTCACTGCTTCTTATGTACAACCGATTGTGATAAAAATAGTGTGAAACTCCAAAATGGTGAAACAATTTCTTTTAAATGGGTTAGCGAAAATGAGTTTATTGAATTCGTTAATTCTGATAAAATGATAGATACACAAAAAAGACGATACACTAATTGGCTTAAAGAAAAAGGATATTTGAGATAATGAGTAAAAATAATATGGGTTTTTGGAACGCATTAGACGAATTGGTGAGTAATTCAGAAATTGTAATCGACAGACCAAAAGGAACAGCACACCCAAAGTATCCTGATTTCATCTATCGAGTTGATTATGGGTATTTGAAAGATACAACTTCTATGGATGGTGCAGGAATAGATGTGTGGGTAGGTAGTGGTGAGAAAAAGGTTGATGCAATAATGTGCATTGTTGATTTGATGAAGAAGGATTCGGAAATTAAAATATTGATTGGATGCACAGATGAAGAAAAAAGGATAGTATACGAAACACATAATGAAACACAGTTTATGAAAGGTATTTTAATTCATAGATAAAAATGGTGGTGCTTGAAGTTGAATAAAAGTTTTATTGTGAGACAAGCCATAATCTCTGATGCAAAAGATATTTATTATATCAACAAAACGAGCCTTGGCTATGATTATGATTTGGAGAAACAAAAAGCTAAAATCCAAGCTGTGTTAAATGACAGCACACAAGTGATTTTTGTAGCTGAAACCAATAACAAGGTTGTTGGCTATATTCATCTTGTAAACTACGATGTTATTTATGCTGATAATTTCAAAAACTGTTTGGGGTTAGCGGTTGATAATGATTATAAAAGAAATGGTATCGGATCCGCTTTGCTGAATCAGGCTGAAATCTGGGCAAAAGAAAATGGTGCTGTCGGAATTCGCCTTTGTTCAGGGGTTGAACGAGAAAAAGCTCATCAGTTTTATCAATCACAAGGTTATGAAGTAACAAAATTACAAAAGAATATAAAAAAGATTTTTACGAGGTAGTTAAAACCCAGGAGTAAATAAAATGTTTGGAAAAATAAAAACAGAATTTAGAAAAATGAATGAGGAAGATATTGGAAAAGTTGTTCCGCTTTATATTGAATACTACAATAATAATGAAGATGCTGAATGGACAACGGAAACTACATATAAACGCATTCATCAGGTATGGAGTCGTGAGGATGCGTACTGTTTAGTTTGGGAAAACAAGAATGATATTGTTGCATTTGCGATTGGTTATTTTGAGCAATATGATGATTGTTTTGCTTATGACTTGGTTGAAATTGTTGTTACAACACAGTTACAAAATAAAGGTTACGGTTCAAGATTTATGAAAGAATTGGAATCTTGTGTAAAAAATGAAGGTGCTATGCTCATTCAATTACAGGCAGTAAATGATGATTTGCATAACCATTTTTACGGAAAACTCGGCTACAAAGATGCATCCAATTTAGTGCTAAAAACAAAGATATTATAATTTGAAATGGAACAGAAACTATGAAACATTGTGGAACACAAAGGTTAGAAACAGACAGATTAATTTTGCGAAGATATGTGAGCGAAGATGCTCCTGCAATGTATAAGAATTGGGCTTCTGATTCAGAGGTAACGAAGTTTTTAATGTGGAAAACGCATTCAAATCAAGAAGAAAGTCAAACTATTATAAATGATTGGGTAAAGCAATATTCTGACGAAAAATATTATCATTGGGGTATTGTTTTGAAAGAGAACGGCGACGAACCGATTGGTGCTATCGCTGTAGGTTTTATGAACGAAGAGGTTTCATCAATGCAAATCAGCTATTGTCTTGGCAGAGCATGGTGGCATCAAGGAATAATGTCAGAGGCACTTAAGGCGGTTATGGATTTCTTGTTTGATGTAGTAGATGTAAACCGCATTGAAGCAAGACACGATCCGAGAAATCCATATTCAGGTAAAGTGATGCAGAAATGCGGAATGAAATATGAGGGAACTTTACGCAGTTCCGATTGGAATAATCAGGGCATTTGCGATGCTTGTTATTATGCATTGTTAAAATCGGAACGCTGATTTCAAAGGTGATATTTAATGAATAAGTATGCTTTAATTGATTTAGTTAAAAACAAATATCTGAATAACAATAAAGCTGATGTATTAAATCATGTGGAAGATGTAGCAAGCATAGCTGTTGAGTTGGCAAAAGCATATAATCTTGATGTTGATAAGATAAAGGTTGCCGCATTACTTCACGATATCAGCGGAATAATGACACCGCAAGAAATGTATGACTTTGCAATAATGCATGGTTTGGAAATAGACCCTGCAGAAGAAAAGTATCACGCTCTGTTGCATCAAAGAGTTTCAAAAATAATTGCACAAGAAGATTTTGATATTATCGATTCGGATATTCTGAATGCGATTGAGTGTCACACAACTTTAAGGGAAAATGCGAGTGTGTATGATAAGGTTATATTTATTGCAGATAAAATATCTTGGGATCAGAAAGGCATACCTTCATGCGATGGTTTATTAAAAAGTGCAACAGCAGAATCATTGGATGAAGCTTGTTACCTTTATATCAAATATCAATTTGATAACAACTTGTTGGTAATGCCTCATCAATGGCTGATTGAGGCTTATGAGGATTTGAAGAAGATGTAGTTTTACGGAGGTTTATGAATGGATAAACTGATATATTCCGTTGCAACAGAAAAAGATATTGCTTTTATTAATGAAACATATAACGAAAATATAAACATACTTCACGGTGTCTGCAGAAATCACAACGCTTGGAAGGAACTGCTTTCGGATAAGAATTGCACATACTATGTTGTCAGTTCAAATAATCCTGTTGCTTGGTTCAGAATAGATGTTGAAGCTGAAGAATTATGGATAGGTATGCTTCAAGTAAAACCGATTTATCAAAATAAAGGTGTTGGTAGATACATTTTGTCTGTGGTTGAAGATATAGCAAAAGAAAAAGATTATAAAAAAATCGGTATTCATACAACAGAAGATAACATTGCTGCCCGTACACTTTATTTATCATCAGGTTATTCAGTAACAGAAATAGGACCTTGTACTACCGCAGACGGTAAAGAAAGAGTTGGGTACACTTTTCAAAAAGAAATATAAGGTTAAGACTAACAAAATCCGGTTTAGGAGGATGATTAAATGAGTATAAATTTTATTGTCAGAAAAGCTGTAATCTCCGATGCGGAAGATATTTACTATATCAACAAAACAAGCCTTGGTTATGAATACGATTTTGAAAAACAAAAACGTAAAATCGAGACTGTATTGAATGATGAAACACAAGTTATCTTTGTGGCTGAAACCGAAAACAAAGTTGTCGGATACATTCATCTTGTAAATTACGATGTAATCTATGCTGATAATTTCAAAAACTGTTTGGGGTTGGCTGTTGATAACGATTACAAACGAAACGGCATCGGTTCGGCTTTGCTGAAACAAGCTGAAATCTGGGCAAAAGAAAACGGTGCAGTCGGAATCAGACTTTGCTCAGGTGCAGAGCGTATAAATGCTCATAAGTTTTATGAATCACAAGGATATGAAGTAACAAAATTACAAAAGAATCTGAAAAAGATATTATAGAGTGTTTAACGACAAAAACCGTGCAGAGTCATTCTCTGCACGGTCATTTTTATTCATCGGAGATTATCTGTTTACTCCAGCATATCCATAATAGCCTGCTTGCCGGTAACGCCGATACTGCGGTTTTTTATCTCGCCGTTTTTAACAACAACGAGAGTGGGAATACTCATAATGCCGAATTTTTTTGCAAGCTCCTTTTCTGTTTCAACATTAATCTTGCAAACCTTAACCTTTTTCTTTGCTCCTTTGGCCACATCCTCAATAATCGGCGAAAGCATTTTGCAGGGTGTGCACCAATCGGCAAAAAAATCTATTAAAACAGTTCCCTTATATTTTTCAATTTCTTTTGTGTAGCTGTCGCCCGTAACATCAAAAACTTTCATTTATATCACCTTTCAGTTTTAATTCAACAATATTATGTTTCCTTAAAAACCGTGGATAATACAAACGGTAAATTTTTCTTAAACCTTGGGAATCAGAATCATTCTTTCTTCGTTTATATGATCTTCATTTATATCATTTTCGCTTGCTATTGCCTGAACGGTTGTGTTATATCTTCTTGCAATATCCCAGAGCTTTTCTCCTTTTTCGCTGAAATAGACCGTGAGTGCGGAATTATCGCACTTTTTCGGTGATGCTTCGTTTATATCAATATTGCTGATATATCTTATTATTGAGCTTGATAAAACAATTCCCGAAATGCTGATCTCTGTTTTAAAATCAAGTCTGCTGTCTGCCGCCACATTGCAGGCACAGCCGCTTATTGTTACATCACCGAAGCAAACATTTCTTTCGGCTTCTTCTGCTGTTTTTAATAAGTATTCAAAATCAACGGTTTTCTGAATTATATCAATTTTTCCTTCGGCATCTTTATATATGACATTTGCCGCGTAGGTTCCGCCAAGCAAACACTTTTTATCTTTGGTTGAGAACGCATATTTCAAATCGGAGCACCATACGCACAAAACGCAGTCAACGCTCACTCCGATGCTTTCAAGAACAACCTTATTTGTAAATGATGTGTTAAAAGAATCGTTTTTGCTCAGCAGCTCAAAGCTCTTTGTTACAGACTGCATTTCATAATCGGTTGAATATGCATCTTTTATAAATGAAATCTTCTGCTCTTCAAAGGCGGTCATATTTGCACTGATATTAACCGAAATATCAATCAGCTTCATATCGCCCGAGGAATCAACCTTTGTTAATGCCTGGGAAGAACAAACAGAGAGCTTGAGAGCCGTGAAAGAATTTTCGTCAATACCATCCATTTCGATAATCTGACTGATCGGCATTGAATGCTCAATGTTTTCAACTGCATTATCGTTTTCGGATATATAGTAAATTTTCACCGCACACTCCCCTCTCACCAAGGCTTTATTATTAATAACCTTGATTTCGGTTGCAACGGCAGATGATGAAACGTTGAGTATCTGCAAAACGGGATTTCTGTCTTTTTCAATTTCAATAACCTCACTGAGCGAAAACATTTTTTCGCAAACTCCTGTCAACGATGCAAAATTGCAATTTTCTTCAACAGTCTGAACGCCCGCACCTTCAGCACAGCAAAGAACATTTTCTTCTCTCTTTTTCTTTGCACCGAAAACAAATGTCAGCATAGTTCTCACATCAACACGCCTTGAATTAACGGCACGGCAGTTGACATAATTAACATTAATTTTTGCAGATACGGCACAATCGGAGGTAAGATTATTGTTTTCGCAGAATTTCTGTATCGGATAATTCTGTTCAAAAGCAGCAATCTTTCCGTTATCTCCAACATAGATAAGCTTAATCTCCGCATTCCCCTGAACTGTTACTCTGCCCGAAGCATTCTGAACAGAGTTAATATGAGGAGTTACGCAGCATTTCAGAATCCGCTGGATTTCAGGGCAGTAATCCGGAAGATTCAGATCCGCTTCAAGAGAAAGCTCTGCGGTTGTTTCAAATGCATTCTCGCAAATACCGAGTATTTTTCTGTCTGTTTTAAAATTCATATTTTGCACTCCTTAACTGCCGAATCGTATCGGTTTTTTTCTTTTCAACTCAATATATTCGGTTCAAAAGAGCAATATGACATATATATTGTTAAAAAAACTGCATTTATTTATAAAAATTTT
>CALGRR010000085.1 GCA_937880805.1 uncultured Clostridia bacterium | reverse complement strand
CTCCAAATGGTAGTCGTCAATATATCTGCAAGTCCTCTCCATTGTTTTGCCGTCGCCGAGCTTAATTGAGATTTTCTCTCCGTCCGCAATGCGAAACTGCTCCTGATAGTGCGGGTCGATAAATCGGATACCACGCTCGGCATTTTTCAAGTGGTTGTTCAGCCACTCTTTCTGATAGCAATAGCAGTACAGATTGTACTCGCCCCTGTTGGGGTTAAACCTCATAAGATAGCTGTACTTTTCCGTATCAAGACGAATGCCGTAGTGGTTGCGGTCATCATTAAAGGAACTGTCGGGAGTGGAATAACAGTAAGAGGACATAGCCTTTCTGCCGGACAAAACATCGCCGTCACGCAATCCGTTTATCACATCGTCAAATTCAGCCTTAAATTCATCGGTTTTCAAGTCTTTTCTGAAATCGTTCCAAGTCGTCCAAAACTCGTTCCCGTTAGAACCGAAGTCGGCTCTCAAATATCCGATAAGACCGGTCTGCATAGAGAGCTGCTGACTTTGGCTGAAGGTGTATTTACGCTCTGCTTCGGTCAATACTCTGTAATCCATTTTCATCACCTCGCTTGTTCGTTTGGTTGTCTTTGCTTTGGAATAGAAAAGCCATATACTCCGGCAATATCATCGCCGAGCCTTTTGGTAACTCGTGTGATGTCGGCTCTTGTGGCTTTTCCGTTATAGATTTTATCTTGCAGATTTTCAATCTGCGTATCGGTAACACCGTCTTTGAATACACGGTAAAGATAATGGTTTGTGCCGTCGTGATGAACGGCGTCGGCTCGAAGGTCGCCGTACTTGTCCACATACCATTCGGTGTAATCGGTATCGGAGTAAAGGCAGTCCTTAATGTTGCCGGAATCAATCATCTTGTATCCCGACACTCTGCCGTTCCATCTGCCGAGGTCGCCGATAACGATAATCGGCTGTGAAAGCTGAATGTTGAGATTTACTCGTTCATCATAAAGATTTTCGGCATTGGATTTTACCATAATGTCGTAAAGCTCATCATCGGAATATCCGGGATACAGTTCCTCCAAAGACTCTCGCCAATCATCAAGGTCAAGGTTAAGGTCGCTCCAAATGATATGACGGTCATTCTGTTCCTGACTGCTCATCAGTGCCACCTCCCAAATAAGAGAACAGCTTATTGGCTTTGGTCTGCTTCTGAAGCTCGATAATCAGGCTCATATCCGGAATAGTGATACCGGGAATTTTCAAAATGCTCTCCATATCAAGCTGCTGCAATTTCTTTTCGGTATTGCAGCCTGCGTCAAACAGTTTCGTCAGAAGCTTTGTTTTCTGCTGAAAAGTGAATTTTTCCTTCATTGCTTTGTCCTCCTTATCGTTCTTTGTCTTTGTTTCGCTTCTTGTTTGAAAGCTCTTGTGCCTTTTCCTTTGCCCATTCAGGCAGACGCTCAGGCTTTATTTCGCCCATAACATCCATTCTTTCATATCGGGTTGATTTGCCGGTGTGAAGATTGGTACAAAACACGGCACTTCCACGGCTGTTTGCCGACGCACCGAAACCACCTGTAACATAGTAGAGCTGTCTGTCGGCTCTCTGAAATTCAGGCTTTAATACCTTGGGGTCAATGGCTATGATTTTGCCGTTGATGTCTTTGGAATAGTGGTCGGGGATACAGTCGGCTTCTGTTATGAGTGTGATTGGAATATCCAGTTTTTCGACCTGTTCCTTGAAAAGCTCCGCTTCATTTGCCACACGGCTTCCGAAAAGGTGTACGATTTCGATATAGTCATCGCTTACCATACATTCCGAACACAGTTCAAACAGGTCGTTTCGCTCTGCAAAGCCGCACATAAATTTATCGCCGTTTGTGCTTTGCTCATTGGAAGCCAAGATAACTTCCTTTTCGCCCACATTGACCGAGCAAAGAACAGTGTATTCACCGATTTTTCTTTTTCCCTCGTTCATATCCACACCTCAGCTTACTTCAATCACAATTCTGATGTTTCCGCAGTCGCAGCCACTGCACTGCCTTGACAGTTCGGGAAACAGGGATTGCACTCTCTGTCTTGCTCTGCGGATAGTCTCAAAGCACGGCAAGCCGTAGCCTTTATAGTTGTTGACTATATCCTCAAGCGGTAAATCTCCGACTCTCATATAGCTGTATCGGTTGTAATAGCAAAGGATAAGCTGCATATCGTCATACCTCGTTTCGGGGCATTCTCTGAGTATTGCAAGCACCTTGCTGTCAACCGTCTTTTGCTTATTCATAATGCACCTCCGTAAAAGAACGGTGGGCGAAGTTTTCACTCCGCCCACACAAGCGTTCCTTATTTCTTTCTGTTCTTAATCTGCAAGAAGATAAAGCCGCCGATAATAAAGGCGACCAATACAACTGCTACGATTGTTTTAGCGTCCATTACTCATTGTCCTCCTTCTTCTTTTTTCTGTACGCAATAATGGCTGTGCCTACAATGCCGAGGGCAGAAAGTCCCGCAAGTGCAGTCCACAAGCCGACATTGCTGTTGTCTCCGGTCTTTGGTGTATCTCTCAGCTCATTGTGCATTTCCACAACGGTAGTAGAACCGACCTTTACGGTTGCAATCTTATCCGCAGGAAGCACATAGGAAGCAGAAACACTATCCTGAACCTCGGAAATGGTGTAATCGCCGATACGAAGTCCCTCGATAATGATTTCGCCGTTCTTATCGGTCGTGAAGCTTCGGTCGTAACCGTTTACTCCTGTAACTCTGAAAGTGAAGCCTTCAACCTTACCGTCAGAGGAAGTTTTAACGATTTTCAGGTTTCCTTTCATAGCTGTGTTAATAAAGCCGACGCCGGCTTTGTTTTCTACCTCGTAGGTGGTTTCATCTTTTTCAATGAAAACAGAGTACACACCCTTATCAAGTTCAAAGCCTTCCGGTGCTTTGGTTTCTCTTACAAGGTATTTTCCGTAAAGAAGCTCCTTCATCTCGTAAATACCGGTAGAGGTTTCGGAGAGCGTTCCGATAAGCTCGTCGCCGTCGTCCAATTTGCCGTCTCCGTTTACATCTTTGTAAACCTCAAAGGTCGCTCCTGTCAGCTTGTTGTCCGGGTAATCTTCATCGACCTTAGTCAACTTGATATTGCCGTGAACATACTCATTGACGATTTCGACCTCAATGACCTGAGCGACCTCGGAGATTTTAACTTCATAAGAAGTTTCATCAAGCACGAAGCCCTCCGGCTGCTCGATTTCTCTTACAAGCCAGTTGCCATACGGTACTTTCTCAAAAGAAAAGCTACCGTCTTTTTGGGAGGTAGCAGTCATCAAAGCATTTTCTTTTGTAAATTCGGTTTCATCAGCCTTAAACAGACCGATTACAGCACCTCCCAGTGCTTCGCCGTTTTCGGTAATCTTCTTACCGGAAACAGAACCGTAAATGAGCTTGTTTTCAATCGGCTTGCCGTCATTGACCGCAATCTCAACAGTTTCGGTATCCTGTCCCGCATAGCTGAAAGTAAACGGATACTTGCTGTCGGTAAGGATATAATGCTCATCGGTGGCAAGCTCCTTTACATAGTAGCTTCCGAAAGGAAGGTCGGTTTTCAGCGTTGCCTTGCCGTTTTCAGAAAGTGAGATAATTTCAATCAGACCGTCTGCTGGGATAGAAGTACCGCTTGCAGAAACAAGTTCCTCTGCGGCGAAAAGTCCGAAGCTGATATTCTTCATTTCATCGCCGTTGCCGATATTGAAGATGTCGTTCTTTTCAATAGTCTTTTCAAGACTTACCGTAACCTTTTGTCTCTCGTTTACGAAGCTGGTTGCGGTTTCCGTCACGGCGACTTCCTGACCTGCGTAGGTCAGCTCGACCTCGTGTGCTTCCTTGTTGATAACCATACCCTCCGGTGCGGTAATTTCAACCACCGTATATTTTCCGAGATAAAGCTCCTTACTCTTGGCAAGTCCGTTTTCATCTGTGGTAACAGTATCTACGACCTCGCCCTTTGCATAACGGAGTGTACCGTCGGGAGTGATAATATCTTCTGCTGCGGCAATCTCATAAACCGCACCTGCAAGACCTTTCACTTCATAGACAGGCTGATAAATCACATCGGCATTTTCCTCTCCGGAGATATTTACCCCTGAGAATACCTCGCCGGTCTTTTCAATGCTGACAGTACCTTTCTGTGCCATATTAGGCTTATCGACCTTAATCACGGTAATACCACCCTCATCGGAAGAATGTTCCTCTGCCACATCAAAGTACACCGGTGTGCTGTCAAGCACATATCCGTAAGGAGCCTGAACCTCAACAAGAGAATATCCCTTGCCGTATTCCAGTTTCTCCGGTGTAACAAGCTGTCCGTTTGCATCGGTGTAGAAAGTATCAATCGTTGTCGGAGTAGGATAAGTAAAGGTCATTGTTACCTGATTGCCGTCCGGGTCAAAGATT
>CALGRR010000084.1 GCA_937880805.1 uncultured Clostridia bacterium | reverse complement strand
GCCGAAAATACTTGGCTGGAAGCGGCCCGGGAAGATAGGTCGACGCCGACACTTTTTATTCTTGCCTTAAAAGCTCAGTCGGTAGAGCACAAGGCGTTAACTGGCTAAAAGGCTGCCGCCGCCGGTGGCGGATGCAGGCAGACTTTGAGCAGGAAGAAACAAGGAGAATTGCGATGCGCTCCAAGCGAGCAAGGCGACTATGTTTCTGACCGAGGTGTCACTGACACCGCTTCCTTTTAGCTCCCATTTACCGACCTTATCTGCCTTAATAGCTCAGTCGGTAGAGCACGCGGCTGTTAACCGCGGTGTCACAGGTTCGAGTCCTGTTTGAGGCGCCAATGCTTAATAATCCGAACTTCTTCTTTTTATAGAATAGGTTCGGATTATTGCTTCTTTTATGGTTTTCTGTGCATAAGTAACCTTTTCATTTGGATTAAAGGAATAATCATACATTATTTAAAACAATACTTTTAGCTACTTCTTCATTAGTATTTTAGACTTCTGATTATCCATTGATTTAGTTAGTTAAACTTTGATTCATAGTTTTTATTTTATAATATATTTTTATTCTTTGGCTAATTATTTTATGGGTGAGGTGTGTAAAATGTATAATAAGAGTGTTACTATTCTTGTTAACTCCTGTGATCTGTATGAAGATGCGTGGGAACCTTTTTTTAAGTTGCTTAAAATACATTGGCCCGAATGTGAACAATTTGATATAGTTCTTAATACTGAATCAAAGCATTATGATTGTGACTTTTTAAATGTTAGAGTTTATCGTGGCGGTCAATCTGTTCCATGGTCTAAAAGACTTAAATCTTGTTTGAAAACTATTGATTCTGAATTTATTGTGTTTTTCTTGGAGGATTTTTTTATTAAAAGCAGAGTGAATACTTTGGTTTTTGAAGAGAGTTTGTCTTTGCTAAAAAATGAAAAAGGTATTGGAGTTGTTTCGCTTATTCCAGGTCTTAATATAAAAAATCCTTATTGGAAGACACAAGGACAGTATAATAAATATTTTACTGAAATTGTAGATTCCCCTGCACGAATTAACGCGGTTTCCGCTATATGGCGAAAAGATTATCTAATCAGATTGTTAAAAGATAATGAAAATCCTTGGGAATTTGAAAAAAACGCAACAATCAGAGCAAAAGTTTATAGAAAAAAAGTATACTGTCCTGTTTTTGATATGCAATCTCCCGTTTTTGATTTTGGGGTAAAAATTGAAAACGGATATGGCATCAGTTCAAAAAAATGGTTACCTAAAAATAAAGAGTTATTTGAAAAATATGGCATAGATGTGAATTATGATAATTTAGGTTGGTATGAAGCTGATGATAAGCCGTCTGCACCTGTTTCAAAGCGAAAAAAAAGAACAAAAAAGGAGATTCTCAAATTAATATATAAAAACCCATTTGAATTACTTAATATGATTAATGTAAAACTTAAACAAACACTTAAAAAGATAATATATTACATAAAAGTGTTTTTTTGAAACTAAGACGACAAGGAACTTGTGTTCGAAATTATATCTTTTTTCAGAAACTTAAGACTTATTAAGGGAAAAACAAATCTGAACTTTTCATTTTGGTGAATTGTTCGGATTTGTTTTTTTGATAATTCAAGTATTACTTTACTCTTGACTTTTTTAATTTTTATTATATAATCAACTATAATATTATTTGGAGGACAACAGTATGTTTTCTATCTCTATTCGACGCAGACGAAGATAGCTTGTATCTTGCATTGGGTACAGGCTTGAATTGCTATGTGCCTGAAAGCGTGATAGAGAAGATTTTACCTTTTATATTACCGTTAACGGCATATAGCTGTTAACGGTATTTTTTGTTTTTGGAGGTAATTTGAAATGAACAGTGTTAAATATTCATCATTAGTCAAAGAGATTTTCGGACAATTAAATTTGCCGGATAATGCGGTAGTTGCAGATTTGGGATGCCGTGATGCGGGATTTCTGGTAAAATTACAGCAGACCTTTCCCGATAAAATCAAATCAGCCGTAGGGGTTGATATAAATGATAAGGGTTTTAAGAATGTTAAGCATAAAAAACCGATTGAACTCAAAGTGATGAATTGCTCAAAGAAGCTTGATTTTGAAGACAACACATTTGATTTTGTGTTCAGCAAAGATATGTTTGAATGCGTGCCCGATAAAGATTTATTGGTTAGTGAGATTCACAGAATTTTAAAGCCGGGCGGTGTTGTAATTTGCGTAAACTGCGATTGGGACAGCGTTGCCTATAACGGTGAAAACAAAGAGCTGCTTTCAAAGGTAATTCATTCTTATGCTGTAACAAAGCAGCCCTGGATGGATGACCTTGACAGTTGGATTGGCAGAAGGATGTATGGAATTTTCAATAAAAGCAAGCTGCTTGAAAGTTCTGTAAGCGTTCACAATGTGGTTGAAACCGAATACAAAGAAGGCACCTTCGGTTATGATTTGAGTTTGGACATTGCCTGGCTTCACAAGGAAAACACGGGAGCATTAACTGAAAAAGAATATGATGAGTTTATATATAATCTGAAATCGGCACAGCAAGACGAAAGCTATATATTTTCAAAACCGTATTATATTTATAAAGGTATAAAAATCTGATAAAATTAATTTTTCTCTTGACTCTCAACTTTACTTTAGGTTTATATTATAGTCATAAGGTGCCTTATAAATGCGAAAGGAGAATATGCAGATGAAAATAGGTGAGTTTGCAAAAATGTGCGGAACTAAAATAAGCGTTTTGCGTCATTATGATAAGGAAAAGCTTCTTATGCCGGAGCATATTGACAGATTTTCCGGATACCGATATTATTCTTCGGAGCAAATTCTTGTTTTTCATCGGATTACGGCGTTGAAAAATGCCGGATTCTCTTTGCAGGAAATCAGAAAGATTATTTCTTCTGAAGGTATAAATGAAGAAATAACGGAAATTTTTGAAAAGAAAGAAAAAATGTTTCTTTTTGCTTTGAAAAACCTGAAGGAGGCAAAGCTTATGATGACAAAGACAGATATTTTTTTTGAAAACGGAAAAGCAATTTTTAAGCATCGGTCAGACTTTGAAGCAATGGAGTTATGCACTATTGCGGAAGCAGAAATAAAAGCAGCTGACTATCAGCGTGTATCTCAATACAGAATAGGTGCGGATGAAATATCCTGCGATGTTGTTAAACTCGGTGAAGAAACTGACCCGCCTGAAAAAGAATTACCGTTTGTTAATGATGAAGAGGTTATCGGTAAATGGGAAATTATCGGAATTTATGCCGTTAAAGAGGATTTTTATGATAATCTTTTCTGTGTTAAGAATTTTTACGGTGATGAACAAAAGTATTTGTATTTTCTTCCAGATGGTGAGAAATACTGGTCTTACAGCTGGACGAAAGGCTATCTTAATTCTCCGGTTAATAATGAATATGAAACAGAGCAAATCGGCGAAGATTTATTTATGTTTGTTAATCTAAAGGAGTATGAATATACACGGGGCGGAAAACCCACATGCCTTGTTTTGAAAAAGCTTGACAGCAACAGATACACCGCGGAAGAAATAGCAAGGAAAGACGATATTGATAAGCCTTTTGTTGATGATAAAAGAGTTTTGGGAAAATGGAGAGCACATTCGTTTCTTGGTTGGCAGGGCGGAAAATCTGAATTTACAACAGAAGCTGAGCCGATTGAAGATTTATATTTCAAAGAAATTGAATTCTTTGAAAACGGCGGCTGTCAATGCGTTTATGAGGATGATGTTTTTGAGGGTGACAACAAGGTTGTGTGGACTAAGAATTATCTTCTTCGCAAATGGAATTGGTCTGCCTGCGAATATGAAATCAGAAATGTTGACGGCTGTGATTATATGATAATCGAGTGGAAAAGCGGAGATTACCGATATGGCGGATATGACACAAATTATTATGTGTTTACGAGAGTATAATAACATTTGTGCTTGACAGTTAAGTGTTAGTGATATATAATATTTGCGATGAAATTTTATAGGAGTGTGTAAAATTATGCCATTAGTAAATGCAAAAGAAATGCTCACAAAAGCAAAGGCAGGCCACTATGCTGTTGGTCAGTTCAATATCAATAACCTTGAATGGACAAAGTCAATTCTTCTTACTGCACAGGAAATGAATTCACCCGTTATCCTTGGTGTATCTGAAGGTGCAGGTAAATATATGTGCGGATACAAGACCGTTGTTGGTATGGTTGAAGGTATGCTTGAAGGACTTAACATCACAGTTCCCGTTGCTCTTCATCTTGACCACGGTTCATATGAAGGTGCAAAGGCTTGCATCGAAGCAGGCTTCAGCTCAATTATGTTTGACGGTTCTCACTATCCTATTGATGAAAATATAGAAAAGACAAAGGAATTAGTTGCAATCTGCGAAGAAAAAGGTCTTTCGATTGAAGCTGAGGTTGGCTCAATCGGCGGCGAAGAAGACGGCGTTGTAGGTGCAGGCGAATGTGCAGACCCCAACGAATGCAAGATGATTGCTGACCTTGGCGTTACAATGCTTGCAGCAGGTATCGGCAACATCCACGGTAAATATCCCGAAAACTGGGCAGGTCTTTCATTCGATACTCTTGCAGCAGTTCAGGAAAAGACCGGCACAATGCCTCTTGTTCTCCACGGCGGCACAGGTATCCCTGCTGATATGATCAAGAAGGCTATCTCTCTCGGCGTTTCCAAGATCAATGTTAACACAGAATGCCAGCTTGCATTCCAGGAAGCAACAAGAAAGTATATTGAAGAAGGCAAAGACCTTCAGGGTAAGGGCTTTGACCCCAGAAAGCTTCTTGCTCCCGGTGCAGAAGCAATCAAGGCTTGCGTAAGAGAAAAGATTGAACTCTTCGGTTCAGCAAACAAAGCATAATTTCATACAAAATACAAATCCGAGCATCTCACTTTCGGCGAGGCGTTCGGATTTTTTATTGCATTTTTTCTGAAACGGGATATAATTGAATTAATACAAATAAGGAGTTTTTTTATGGATAATCAAAAGAACATAGCGTTGCTTATTGATGCGGAAAATATTTCTTATAAATATGTTGATACAATTTTTGATGAGTTGAAGGAATGGGGAAAGGTTACGGTTAGAAAGCTGTACGGTGATTTATCAACAGAAAAAACATCCTCATGGATTGCTCCCGTTCAGAAATATGCAATAATTCCCGTTCAGCAGTATCAGAACAGCATCGGCAAAAACTCCTCTGATATTGCCCTTGTGATTGATGCAATGGATATATTATATAATAATCCCGTTGATATTTTTTGCATTGCTTCAAGCGACAGCGATTTCACAAGGCTCGCATCGCGTATAAGGCAGGAGGGCAAAACTGTTATAGGAATGGGTGAAAGCAAGGCATCTCAGCCTTTCGTCAATGCTTTTGATAAATTTCAGTATCTGGATGTAATTGATGAAAGCACAGATGAATCAATTATTGATAACGAGATTACACCTGTTGAAGATATTAAGAAAGAAATAATTGCTGTTCTGGAAGCAAAAGACGGTTTCACGGAAAATCTGGGAGTTATTAAAGAAAAGCTTCAGAAAAAATATCCTGATTTTGACAGCCGCAATTACGGATGTTCCAAGTTTTCAAAGTTTATGGAGCTGTTTTCCGATGTGTTTGAGTTGATCGTTGAAAAAGATAACTGCACAATAAAAGTGAAATATAAAAGCTCAAAGAAGAGAGAAGAAATTGAAAGGTTTGTTATTGATATAATTTCAAATTCAAAAAAGAAATGCATAAATATCGGAGAGCTGAATCAAAAGGTAAAGAAAAAATATCCGCGGTTTAATCCCAAAGATTACGGATATAAGCAAGTCAAGCTGTTTTTCACAAATATCAAAGGTGTTAAAATCAAGAATAAAAATAATCTGACGGTTGTGTAACAAGCAGGAATTATTGACAGCAACTTTTATTTATTGTAATATATCAGTATTATGTTCAAAGGAGATTTGCTATGGAAAAGAAATTAGTGGTTGCAAACATAGGTATGAAATTCGGTATGTCACACGTTGAGGGTGCAATGAGCTACGGCGCTGAAATTGCGGCAATATGTGACTGCAATGAAGAAAACCTTCGTTTTGCAGGTGAAAGATATAGTATTCCCGAAGAAAAATGGGTAACCGATTATATGGATATTGTGAACAACAAGGAAATCAATGTTGTTACCGTTGCAATTCCCGACCAGCAGCATAAAAAGGTTGCCTGCGATTTGCTCCGCTCGGGCAAGCACGTGCTTTGCGAGAAGCCCCTTGCACTTACAAGAGAGGATATTGAAGAAATCGTTAAGGTTGCCGATGAATCGGGCTGCAAGTTTATGGTTGGTCAGATTTGCAGATTTACTCCTTCTTTTGAAAAGGCAAAGGAAATCATTGATGCGGGAACAATCGGTGAGCTTTATTTTGTTGAATCCGAATATGCACACGATTATATGTTAATTCAGGAGCCCTGGCGTTGCGACCCCAAGCGTCACGGAGTAATCGGCGGCGGCTGCCACGCAGTTGATTTGCTGAGATGGCTTGCAGGCGACCCCGTGGAGGTTTTTGCTTACGGCACACATAAGCTTTTGCCTCACGTTGCTTATGACGATGCAACAATCGCAATTATGAAATTTGATGATAACCTTGCGGGCAAGGTGTTTGTTTCAACGGGCTGTAAGCGTGACTACACAATGAGAACTGTTATTTACGGCACAAAGGGCACAATTATCTGTGATAACACTTCACCCACATTGACCCTCTTTACCGTTGATGAAAAGCAGGTTACAAAAGAACCCGAAATAATTGAGGTTGAGGTTAATAACCACAATGCCGCCAAGGAATTTGAGGTTTTTGCAGATGCAATTATCAATGATAAGCCCGTTGCAACAGATGCACGCGAGGGTGCAAAAACCGTTGAGGTTTGCCTTGCAATCGTTGAATCGGCAACAACCGGCAAGATTGTTAAGCCCGACTATAATTTCTGATTACAAAGTTAACCCGAAGATTTATTCTTCGGGTTATTTTTTTATTTACTTTTTATGCAAAAGCATCTATAATAAAGAAAAAAGCAATCGGCGGTGAAGATAATGAAAAATGAATTGCAAAGAACCTATATTCCTTTTAAGGATTGGAAAGAAAAATCAAAGCAAACCGAATACACCGAACCAACTCCCTTGCTTTCGCCCGACGGCAAGCTGCTTGCAAAAGGCTGGGCAAGAAAATATCTTTTTGAATATAACCGTGACTATGTTAAAACGGGCATAATGAGCCGCAAGGAGTGGGATTTTTTCACTATATTTGACGATAAAATGCAGATTCTTGTGAGCTTTGCGAATATCAATGTGGGCGGTTATACCGGTGCAAAATTGCTTAACTTAAAAACGGGTGAGGTAATCTGCGATTCAATGCAGTATTTCCTTGGTGCGAATAAGCATGTTTCGCATTCTAAACCCGATGCACCGAGCAGATTCAAGGATAAAATAGGAAAAACCGAAATTGATTTCAACACAAAGGAAACCGAAAGAACTCTTTATTATAAAGGCAAATACAAGGGCAAGGATGTTGAAGTCAATGCCAGAATGGATATTCCCGAGGGTCTTGAAGCAATAACAACAATCTTCCCGTTTGACGGCGACGATACCAAGTATTTTATGACCACAAAGCAGCTTTGTATGCCGTGTGAGGGCAAATTTGTTTTCGGCGATATTGAATATGAATTTTCAAAAGACAAGGCATTCTGCTCGCTTGACTGGGGCAGAGTTAACACCGTTCATAAAATGGTTTGGTATTGGGGCAACGGCAGTCAGTATATAACCGATGCAAACGGCGAAAAGCATCTTCTGGGCTTTGAAATAACCTGGGCAATCGGCAATGAAAGCAATGCCACGGAAACCTGCATTTTCTATGACGGAAAGATACATAAAATCGGTGCTGTTGATGTTGAGAAGTTCCCTAAAGGCAGATTCCTTGAGGAGTGGAAGTTTATTTCGGAAGACGGCAGATTCAATATGACAATGAAGCCAACACTGGATAACCACACGGATGTTGATTTTAAGGTGGGCAGAATGAACTGTCATCAGGTTTACGGAATCTGGAACGGAGATGTAACCCTTGATGACGGAACCAAGATTGAAATAAAGGATTTGTTTACCTTCTGCGAATATGTTGAAAACAGATGGTAAAAGGAGTGGTTCTCTTGAAAAAGTCCGCAGCAATTATCGGCGGTGCGGCGGCGTTTCTGGCGGTTACTGCAGGGGCATATATGCCGTTTGTGATAAGCGACGCACGAAAGGAATTCAATGATAAATGCGAATATCTGCTGATTCTCGGCGGCAATATAATCGGCGAAGAAACTCCATCTCCACAGCTTCTTGACAGAATGAGGGCGGCGGCAGAATATCTTGTTGAGAATACGGATGTTATTGCGGTTGCGTGCGGAGGATGCTTCAGAAAAGAGCAGAAGAAATCAGAAGCGGAGATTATAGCGAATTATCTTATTGAAAAGGGTGTTGCAGAGAGCAGAATTCTTTTAGAGGATAAATCAACAACCACCTTTGAAAATTTTGAATTCGGAACGCAGATTATTAAAAATCACTCACAAAAAGAGCTTGCAGATATTAAAATTGCGTTTTTATCATCAAGCTATCACGTTCACAGAGCATCAGCTATTGCAAAGCTCAGCGGAATAAAAAACTGCGGGCGTGTTTCGTGCAAAACACAGGGCTCGGCAGTTAAACGGTTTGCCAGAGAATATTTTGTTGCATATGAGCTGGCATATAAGTTTATCAGAAATAAAATATAAAATATCAAACACCTTCACGGGGCGGTATGCTTCGTGAAGGTGTTTCCTTGTTAATCAAAAAAATGTACTCTTTAAAGCCTGCTCGGGTGTTGTATATATCAAAGGAGATTTTTAAAAACTGCATATAAAACGGGGGACGGTTCGATCTTTTGAGGAACCGTCCCCTGTGTGGCAAGTTGAGGGATTTTCTTAATATATTCTTAATGTAAATAAAGAATTAAATGTTATTTCGGTGCGGAATCAGTTGTGAAAGGAAAGAGAAATTATGTATAAAATAACAAGCGATAATCTGCTCAGAGGCGTTGAAAAAATGAATTCGTTCGGTCCCAGATACACGGGCAGCAGTGCACATAATCTTTTCATTGATTTTCTCAAATCAGAAATCAGGGATATGGGTTTTGAGATACACAGCGACCCGTTTTATTTTAAAAGATGGCAGGCGAACAAAGCTTCTTTGAAAATTCTCGGCGAAAATCTGCAGGAGGTATCCGTGTCATCCGTTCATCCTTATTCGGGAATAACCCCCAAGGGCGGAATTAACGCAGAGCTTTGCAGAATAAAAAATATGGCGGATTTCGCAAGGGTCAAAGGAAGAATTGCCGTTATAGAAATATCCAATATTGATTTTATTCCGAGCACTCTCGCATTCAGCAAGCGTTCCTCTTATCCCGAGAATGCTTTAATGGAACCGAATTATGAGGGTCCGGTTATAACAACGTTTGTTAAGTTTATTTACGGTATGCTTGCCAAGGCAGGCAAGGCGAAAGCAGCTGTGTTTATATGGAAAAATCTGAATGACGACTGTGTTAACGGTCAGTATCTGCCGTTTATTCTGGAATATCAGAATCTGCCGATATTATGGGTAAATGAAACAGAAGGAAAAAAGCTCATTCAGGCAGCAAAACAGAAGAAGCGTGCAAATCTTGTGCTTGATGCAGAGCTTGAAGAAAATGCATATACCGAATCATTTTACTGCATAAAGAAGGGCAAAAGCAACGGAGAATCGGTTATTGTCAATACTCACACCGACGGCCCTAACTGTATAGAAGAAAACGGTCCGATTGCAATTCTTGAGCTTATGAGGGCATTGAAAGATATTGAGCTTGAAAGAACTCATATCTTTGTTTTTACAACCGGTCATTTCCGTCTGCCCTCCTTCAGGGATATTTCAACCGGCTCTTTCCAGTCGGCCTCCAAATGGATGGCTATGCACCGTGATTTATGGGACGGAAAGCACGGTCATCTTAAATGCGTTGCAAATTTAACTCCCGAGCATCTCGGCTGCAAGGAATGGAGAACTGTTGAGGATGAGTATGTTTATACGGGAAAGCCGGATCTTGAGCTTGTTTACACGGGAAATAAAATAATGGATAAGCTTTATATAGATACGGTTAAAGAAGAAAGAAAAAATGTGAGAACAATGACTTTAAGGGGGCACAATCTTCTGCATTTCGGAGAGGGACAGAATTTCTTTACAATGGGGGTGCCCGGAATTTGTCTTGTTCCGGCACCGTATTATCTGTGTGCCGAAAGTGAAACTCACGAAATGGAAAAATTTGACCAAGACCTTATGTGTGAGCAGACCAACACCTTCCTGAAGCTTGTGTTCAAAATCGAAAAAATGAGCCGGAAACAGCTCGGAAGAAGCGACGGATATTCGTTCATTGTTTCAAAAAGTGTTTCCAAATAATCTTAATCAAATCTTAATGTTAAATTATGCAACAAAACAGCGTTAAATCTTCACTTTTATATCAGGCAGAAATAAAAAAAGGAGTTGAATATTTTACGGAATTTCAAAAGAGGTTCCGTTGTGTAAAACAGGGAAGGAGTAGCAATGCTATCTTATTATTTGAATGTGATAAACAACGAAAGCGATCGGATGAAATTTGAAAAAATATATTACGAACACCGAAAGCAGATGGTAACGGTTGCTTTGTCTGTTCTCGAAAATTGCGAGGATGCGGAGGATGCTGTGCACGATGTTTTTTGCACCATTGCCGAAAAACATATCAGTCTTCTTGAAAAAATAACCGATGAGCAGGATTTGAAAAATTATCTTCTCAAGGCAACAAAAAATAAGGCGTTAAACATAAAAAGAAACAAAAAGCATCACAGCTCGCTTGATGAAGAGGAGGGCGGTCTGGGCTTAGCTGATGAGCTGAGCGACAGCAGCTTTCTTGATGTGATATGCGATAAAATGTCATATGGGGAGCTGCTTGACGCAATAAAAAGTCTTGACAAAAAATATGAGGAGGTTTTGTATCTTCATTTTGTGCTGGAGCTGCCCGCTTCCGATGTTGCCGAGCTTCTGAACAGAAATCTGCACACCGTAAAAAAGCAGCTTGTAAGGGGTAAAAAACAGCTCACGGAGATACTTAACGGAGGTTTTGTGAAAAAATGATGACAAAAGAAGAGGCGGTCAAAGCTTTTCGGGAAGCGGCATCTGAGGAATTCAGGCATATTCCCGAAGAGCAGGATATTGAATATGAGTTTTCTGAAAAATTTATAAAAAGAACAGAAAAGCTTTTTGAAAAGGTTGAGCGAAACGCGGCATACACCATTTCTTCAAGAGGAAAAAGGGCATTCTCCGCATTGACGGCGGCGGTGATTATTTCTCTTCTCGGCGTGATGAGTGTTACTGCAATAAGAGAACCCGTTGTTGATTTTTTTGTGAAAAGATTTGAAGGCTTTGATGAGGTGTATTTTGAGGGCGAAACCTCGGAGAAAATAAATTATGTTTATTCCTTTTCCCGTGAACCGGAGGGCTTCACGGAAATTCATCGGATTTCAAACGATAAGATTAATATAGTTCAGTATCAGAACAGCAAAAGCGGAAGCACCATTGAGCTTTGCCAGACTGCAACCGACGATACCTCTCTTGTTATTGAAAACAAAAGCGGAAAAGCAAGCTCTTTTGATATAAACGGTCAGAAGGTTTGCATTTATATGAACAACTATCCCGAAGAAGGCCGCAGCGATTATTATTATGCATTCTGGGTGTGTGAGGGATATTCAATCAGCATAACTTATTCGGGCGTTGCGGGTGTGGAAGAAATTGTTGAGCTTATTAAAACAGTAAAATAATCTTTGAGGGCAGATTTTTCGGAAGTTTGCCCTCTTTTTTTATGTTGAAATTCTTGTTTTTGCCGTAATAATGTGTTACAATACAAAACCGTAAATGATTTTTGGAGTGAAACTATGGAAATATTATCTTATGTGCTCAGCCTGCTCGGTCTTGCGTCGATGATTGCGGCATCCTTAATCAAAGGGCAGAATATGAAAAAGATTCTTTTCTTTGTTTTTTGCGGCAACATTCTTGTTGCAATAAGCTATCTTCTCGGCGGAAGCGGAATAAACGGTGCGGCATCGTGCTTTCTCGGCGGTGCCCAGGCAATAATCAACTATTTCTTTGATTCAAAAAACAAGCCTCTTCCCAAATGGCTCGTTGCTGTTTATGCGGTTTCGTTTATCGCACTCAATCTCGCTGTAGGAGGCTTCTCTGCAATAGGATTGATTGCTATTGTTGCATCGCTCACCTTCATTATGTGCATCGGTCAGAAAAGCGGTGCGAAATACAGATTCTGGACTATCGTGAATATGCTCCTCTGGTGTCTTTACGATATTTTGTCCAAATCCTTCGGAGCACTTGCAACCCACATACCCTTGCTGATATTTACGGTTGCAGGTATGATTATTCACGATAAGAAAAAAGATTAAATAAGTTTTAAGGGAGTGTATAAAAATGAGTATCAGAATAGGAATTATGGGCTACGGAAACCTCGGCAGGGGAATAGAATGTGCAGTCAAGAAAAATCCCGATATGGAGGTTGTTGCGGTCTTTTCACGCAGAAACCCCGAAACGGTAAAAATTCTTTCTGAGAATGCAAAGGTTTATTCAGCCGATGATGTTCTGAATTTCAAAGATAAAATCGATGTGCTTATTCTTTGCGGAGGCAGTGCAACCGACCTTCCCGCACAGACCCCCGAATATGCAAAAAGCTTCAATGTTGTTGACAGCTTCGATACCCACGCAAAAATCCCCGAGCATTTTGCAAATGTTGATAGTGCGGCAAAGGCAGGCGGAAATGTTGCTGTTATTTCGTGCGGCTGGGACCCCGGTATGTTTTCTTTGAGCAGACTTTATGCAAACGCAATTTTGCCCGACGGCAACGATTATACCTTCTGGGGCAAGGGAGTAAGCCAGGGTCATTCGGATGCAATCCGCAGAATAGAGGGTGTTGTTGATGCAAAGCAGTATACAATTCCCGTTGACGAAGCACTTGAAGCTGTAAGAAGCGGCTCAAACCCCGAGCTCACCGCAAGAGATAAGCATATAAGAGAATGCTTTGTTGTTGCGGCAGAGGGTGCCGATAAGGCAAAAATTGAAAATGAAATCAAAACAATGCCCAATTACTTTGCAGATTATAACACCGTTGTTCATTTCATAAGCAAGGAAGAGCTTGAGCGTGACCACAGCGGAATCCCTCACGGCGGTTTTGTTATAAGAACGGGCAAAAGCGGATGGAATGATGAGCATTCTCACGTTATTGAATACAGTCTGAAGCTTGATTCAAACCCCGAATTTACCGCAGGCGTTATTGCTGCGTGTGCCCGTGCCGCTTACCGGATGAAGGCAGACGGTGCAACGGGCTGCAAAACAATGTTTGATATA
This sequence comes from uncultured Clostridia bacterium, assembly GCA_937880805.1. Taxonomy (GTDB): domain Bacteria; phylum Bacillota; class Clostridia; order Oscillospirales; family Acutalibacteraceae; genus CAG-177. The sequence continues at coordinate 12,512 of CALGRR010000084.1, read as the reverse complement.
GCTCCCGCTTATCTCACTGCTATGAGCAACGAAGAAATCAGAGCCAAAATGCTTTAAAAGAACCAAAACCCGTTGTGTTTAAACATAACGGGTTTTTTGATTAATTGACCTGTAAATAGTAATATGTTATAATTTTTTGAGTAGAATTTACTTTGGAGGGATAATTTTGAAAAAGTTGATTTCTCTTATACTTGTGATTGCAACCGTGTTTTCGGTTTGCTCGGTTGCATTTGCGGAAAATTCAGATGCAAGTGAAGCTGTAACGGGCTTTACGGATGAGGATTTTCTCACCGTAAGTGGCAGAAGAATCGTTAACCGCAAGGGCGAAGTAATCCGCCTTAAAGGTGTGAATCTCGGCTCGTGGCTGATTTGGGAGGATTGGCTCAGCCCCTATGAAGAGGCAACCGACCATTATGACATTATAACAAAGCTCACCGAACGCTTCGGCGAGGCAAAAGCCTATGAGCTTATGGATATTTATATGGATAACTGGATAACGGAAGAAGACCTTGATTCAATTAAGGAAATGGGCTTCAACAGCGTGCGTGTTCCTTTCTGGTTCAGAAATTTCTATTATGACGATAATGGCAGAAAAATCCTTGATGAAAACGGCGAATGGGATTTCAGCCGCCTTGAATGGGTTGTTTCCGAGTGTTCCGAAAGAGAGCTCTATGTTGTTCTGGATATGCACGGTGCCGTAGGCTATCAGGGCGATGCTGCTCACAGCGGCAAAAAAGGCTCTTGTGCTCTTTATGATGATACAGAGCAGGGTGAAAGATACCGTGAGCTTACCGATGAGCTCTGGGCAGAGATTGCAACCCGCTTTAAAGGCAATCCCGCCGTTGCTATGTATGACCTGCTTAACGAGCCTATGTGCGAGGTGCCTGCAGGTGAATTTGACCGCAGAAAGAATAATTCATTTATCTACGGACGCCTTTATGATACTGTAAGAGCAGTTGATGAAGAGCATATAATAACAATGGAAAGCATCTGGTCTGCTCTTGCTCTGCCCAACTCACTCTTTAAAGGCTGGAAGAATGTTGTTTATCAGGTTCATCTTTATGACAGATCAAATGCCTCCTTCAATCTTATGGCATTTCTGCCCTGGCTTGTTTTCTTCAATGTTCCGATGATGATGGGAGAGTTTTATCCTCACGATGAAACAACGTGGGAAAACTGCTTCAGAACTATGGATACCCTTAATTATAACTGGTTCCTCTGGACTTATAAAGCAACAGGTAACGGAATGTGGAACTCCGATTGGTGCCTCAAAGGCAGCAAAGACGGCTTCCACAGAGCAAAGATAGAAACCGACAGCTACGAAGAAATTGCCCGCAAGTGGGGCGAGTGCATCCGCACCGAAAACGGTTTTCAGAATACGGGGCACTATGAAGCAAACGTAAAAGAGCATCTTTGATTTTTTGGAGGATAAATGAAAGCTTTAAAGAAAATAACAGCCCTGATGATGGCTTTTGTTATCAGCTTTTCGGTCTGCTCCGTTAATGCAGCGGCTGCAACGGCTGAAAAAGAGCCGATGAATCTTGAAGAATACAGAGAGATAATTGAAAGCGGAGCTTATCCCGCAGTTACAACAAAGCTGTTTTTATCGGTTACGGAGAAAATAGGCAAGGTTTTTCGTATTCTTACGGGAAAGGGCTTTGAAGAACCCGAACGCTTTAATTTTGTTGCAGACGAAATGCTTATGGAGCTCTGCAATTATGTTGCCGATGAAACGGGTCTTGATTTGATACTGATGCTTCAGAGTATGCCTGAGGCAAACGGGCTTGCAGAGCTTGTTACTGAAACCTTTAATATCGACCCCGTTGTTTTGCGTGAAGCCTTCTATGAAAAACGCTATGAGTTTGATGAGCAGGGCAACACCCCGCTTGCAATAATCTGTTATTTCCTCGGTGTTTATTTCAGCGTTATTGAGGAATGCAAGGTGTATTGCGTTCCCTATGAAGAGTGGGGCGAAAATTGGTATGAGATGTATTTCTGCATAACAATGCGTGACGGTGCTCAGGAAATAACGGGAACAAGTGTTATGGTTAATCCCGTCACCGGTGAGGTGTGCGGTAAGAACGGTAACGGAATGGGCGGTCTCGGCTATAATGTTTCGGTATATGATTTGCTGGTTTACACTCCCGTAAAGGTCTGGATGCGTGATTTCGGCTTCTGCCTCGGCTATGACCTTTTTGTTTATGCAACACCGTTCTTCTTTTATAACACCCGAAGAATCAAGTTTGATTATGAGGGAAAAGAATGGATGATTCAGATTTGGAAGGGCAATTATCTTCCGAGCAACGGTGCCGAAATCGGAATATATAACCGCGATGCCAAAAAGTTCGGCTCTTATTATGATTGCGTCGGCGATGAGGATATGATGAAGATGTCTATGAAGCTTTATCACGGCGATGAGCTGATTCTTGAACGCCCCGAAGAGCTTCATTGGTGGCTCACGGGCTTTAAACTCAGCAAGGCTCTTTATCCCGACTATTCAATGACCCTTGATTTCACCATTGAAATGAAGGATGAAGAGATGCTTGAAGCTTTCTGCAAGGCGGTCGAAAACCACTACAGAAGAGATATGACATATACTGTTGACGGACTTAAGGTTAACGTTATATGGTAAAAAATTAAGGCGGGGTTTGCACCCCGCCTCATTTTTTATATTAATTATACTTTGAAGTTTACTGCCTGGTCGCCCTGCTCATTAGTGCCGAATTCATAATCCTTGCCGGGAAGAATTGCATTGAGGATGATGCCTACAAGAGCACCTACAGCAAGACCTGAAAGGCTGATTGTAACAGAACCGACGGGAATCTGAATAGCACCTGCATAGTTAACACCGATTGAAAGAACAAGAATGATAGCTGCGATGATAACGTTTCTTGTGTTTTCAAAATTAACCTTATTTTCAACAACATTGCGAACGCCGACTGCGGAAATCATACCGTAGAGAACAAGCGAAGCACCGCCGATTGTTGCCGTGGGCATAAGGCTTACAAGTGCTGCAAACTTGGGTGAGAACGAAACCAGAACTGCAAGGTAAGCTGCAATTCTTACAACCTTGGGATCGAAAACCTTTGAAAGTGAAAGAACGCCGGTATTCTCGCCGTAGGTTGTGTTTGCGGGAGCACCGAAGAGCGAAGCAAGAATTGTTGCAAGACCGTCACCGAGAAGTGTTCTGTGAAGACCGGGAGATGCAATGTAATTCTTCTTGCAGGTGGAGCTGATAGCAGAAATATCGCCGATGTGCTCAACCATTGTAGCAAGAGAGATGGGCATAATTGTTATAATAGCGGTAACAACAAGATTCCTATCAAAATCACCTGAGAAAAGACCAAAAACGGTGTCTTTCACCTGGAAGGGAATGCCTACCCAAGCCGCATCCTTGAATGCCTGGAGCTTTGCGGGGTCAAGGGTTTCCATAACACCTGTGAAATGAAGAATAACAGCAACTGCCGATGAGCCGAGAACACCGAGCATAATGGGGATAATCTTTATCATACCCTTGCCCCAGATGTTGCAGCCGATGATAATGAGGATTGCAACAACTGCAACAAGCCAGTTTGCGGAGCAGTTACTGATAGCACTTGATGAAAGAGTAAGACCGATAGCGATAATGATGGGGCCCGTAACGATGGGCGGGAAGAATTTCATAACCTTCTTTGCACCGAAAGCCTTGATAAGAGCTGCAAGCACAAGATAAAGAACGCCGGCACAGGCAACACCTACGCAAGCATAGGGAAGAAGGCTGTAATCGTTAATTGCATTGCCTGCTTCGTCGGTGCCAATCTGTGTGATAGCGGCATATCCGCCGATGAAAGCAAAGGAGGAGCCGAGAAAAGCGGGAACCTTGCCTTTTGTGAGAAGATGGAAAAGAAGTGTGCCCAAGCCTGCAAAAAGCAGAGTTGCCGAAACACTCAGGCCCGTGAGGGCGGGAACAAGAACCGTTGCACCGAACATTGCAAACATATGCTGCAAGCCCAGAATGCCCATTTTGGGGTAGCCCAACTGTTTGGCATCATAGATGCCTTCGCCCAAGTCGATTTTTTTCTTTGACATTTTTTAACCTCCGTTTGTTATGCACTCCGAAAAGAGTGCTTATTTCCTTATCTGGACAGAAAAAGCGACCTTGTCTGCAGACAAGATCGCATAAATAATACAAGCTCAAATCGCTTTTTATATAATCATCTTATCGGCATCTCTTATTACTGCACTCAAGATTGGTTTTCTGTCTAAATAAACATTATCACATTGTGAACGGTTTGTAAAGACTTTTTTGATATAAACCGACAAGATTATTCAGCCTCCGCAAGAAGCCTTTCAGTTATTTCTGCGGCACATTTAACAAGCTCGCCGCAAGGGCGTTTGGCATAGTATTTTGCCGTTCTCTCTTCGGGAACGGGTGACGATGTTTTTTCTGAAAGCCCGAGAAGCTCACGGCACACTATTGAGCCGTTCTGCTCTCTGAATTCATTTGCCGCTTTCTGAATAAGAGCATAAAGCTCAGCTTTTTTTGCGGGGTCATTCACATCCGAAGCTGCGAATTTGCTTGAAAGCACCATTGTCATTCCGCTTACCGCACCGCAAACCTCACGCAGTCTGCCGAAGCCGCCGCCGAAGCCCGCTGAAACTCTTGTTGCGGTTTCTTTATCAAAGCCTGTTTCTTCGCAGAAAGCACAGAAAACAGCCTGACTGCAATTACATCCGCTTTCAAAAAGTTCTTTTGCAATTTCACCTTTGTTCATAGTCAATCACCAATTATAAATCTGTTCGGGGTTTTTAAAAATATCCTCAAGCCTTTGAATGAAGGGGAGAACATCGCCGTAGTCAACAGCTCTGTGGTCAAAAACAAGGTCTATGGGCATTTCAACACCTATTGCAACATAATCGTTGCCGTTTTCATCCTGCTTTATGACGGGCTTTTTATTCGCAGCACCCATACAGCAAACGAAAACCTGAGGCGGAATTATTGAAAGCAGAGCAACTCTGCCGGGAATACCTCTTGTGAGTGAGCCTATATTGGAAATGGTAACCGTTCCCTGCTTAATATCGTCTTTTGTGAGTCTGTCTTTTTCGGGAATGCTGTAGTAATCTTTTTTAGCCTGACCGGAAAGAGTTTTGATTTTATGCTTGCCCGTTTTTGAACCTATGAGGCGGTAAATTGCATTCTTGATTTTGCCCTTTTTAAGCTTTTCGAGTGTATCGTTGAGAGAAACGGAAAACATAACCTCGGTAAGGTCGGTGTTGCCGATTCTTCTGCCCACATCCGCTATGTATTCGGTGAGCTCAACAAGGCTTTTGTTGCCTATGTCGTGAAGGTTGATTGTCATCATTTCTCCGTTGGGCAGAATCCAGGTCATACCTGCGTGAATTTCATCGAATTCCTTTATGCAGCCTCTTACAAGCTTGCGGTTGAATTCAATATGAGCATTAAGCTGAGGTGCAGCCTTGAATGCTTCCGTGAGTGCTTTGAGCATCACCGTGTTAACCGTAAGCTTAACGGGGAATTTGCCCGAATTATTGAGTTCCTTAACAGTATCAAGAAATCCTGACACCTCGGGTTCATAAATATAGGATATGTGGGGAATGGTTTCCCAGCTTTCGGAAGTCATATTTGCAACGATTTTTCTCTGAATTCCGAAATGTGTTTCTTTTGTAACTTTCATCTTTTGCCTCCCATAAAAAGCTTTATACAAATTTACTATACCATAGCAAAAATAATCTATATTTCTAAAAACGAATTAAAATAAATTTAACAAAATATGCATATTTTTTTCATTTTACTTCCAAAAGTGCCCGAGATATGCTATGATATATAAAAATTATCCGAAAGGGTTATTGATACAATGAAAAAACTGTTACCCTATCTGAAAGGCAGCAGAACCCAATGTGTTCTGGCTCCGCTTTTTAAAATGTTTGAGGCAATTCTTGAGCTTTTTGTGCCTCTTGTTATTGCAAATATTATTGATAAAGGCATAGGCTTTGGCGATAAGGGCTACATATTTAAAATGTGTGCCGTGCTTATCGTGCTTGGTGCCGTGGGTCTTGCGTTTTCAATAACGGCACAGTTTTTTGCGGCAAAGGCATCGGTGGCTTTTGTTAAAAGACTTAAGCACGCTCTTTTTGAGCATATCGGAAAATTCTCATATTCACGGCTTGATTCGCTTGGAACCTCAACGCTTATTGCAAGAATGACAAGCGATATGGACAGCGTTCAGAACGGACTCAATCTTACCTTGCGTCTGCTTCTCCGTTCGCCGTTTGTTGTTTTCGGTGCAATGGTGATGGCGTTTACGGTTGATACGAAGGCGGCAATAACCTTTGTTGTTCTTATTCCGCTGCTTTCGGCGGTTGTTTTCGGAATTCTTTTTTCGTGTGTTCCGCTTTATAAAAAGGTTCGCTCACATCTTGATGCCGTGCTCGGTTCTGCAAGAGAAAATCTTGTTGGTGCAAGAGTTTTGCGTGCATTCCGAAAAGAAAACGAGCAGGTTTCCGAGTTCGAGGCGAGAAATGAAGCTTTAACAAAAATGCAGGAATTTACGGGAAGAATCTCGGCTTTGCTCAATCCCGTAACTTTTATTATTGTGAATATCGGAGTTGCCGTGCTTATTTATACGGGGGCACTCCGTGTTGAAGCGGGAATTATAACCCAGGGTGCGGTTGTTGCACTTTATAACTATATGTCGCAGATTCTTGTTGAGCTTGTTAAATTTGCAAATCTTATTATCAGCGTAACCAAATCCGTTGCTTGTGCAGGCAGAATTTCGGCGGTGCTTGAAACACCAGCAGATGTTTGTGAGGGCGACGGAAAAGAAAACGAAGAATCAGACACGGCGGTTGAATTCGATAATGTCACCTTTACTTATGAGGGTGCAAGCGAAGCCTCCGTTGAAAACATCTCATTTTCTGCACGCAAGGGTGAAACAATCGGAATCATCGGCTCAACCGGTTCGGGAAAAACAACGCTTATCAATCTTATTCCCGCTTTTTACAGAGCAGACAGCGGCGAAATACGCATATCGGGAAAACCGGTTGACGATTGGGATGAGGCTCTTCTTCGTGAGAGAGTTGCGGTTGTGCCCCAAAAATCCGTGCTGTTCAAAGGCACAATAAGGGATAATATGCTCTGGGGCAAAAGAGATGCAACCGATGAAGAAATATGGTCGGCTCTTGAAACTGCACAGGCCAAAGCTTTTGTTTCGGAAAAAGAGGGCGGGCTTGATGCTCCCGTTGAGCAGGGAGGCACTAATTTTTCGGGCGGTCAACGCCAAAGACTCTGCGTTGCAAGAGCCGTTATTTCCGATGCGGATATTCTTATTTTTGATGACAGCTCAAGTGCACTCGACTACGCAACCGATGCCGCTATGCGTAAGGCAATAGCCGCTTCTCAGGGTGATAAAACCGTGTTTATTGTTTCGCAAAGAACATCTTCAATTATGGGTGCGGATAAAATTATTCTGCTTGATGACGGAAAGGCGGAGATCGGCACTCACAGCGAGCTTCTGAAAAACAGCCCGGTTTACCGTGAAATTCATCTTTCACAGTTTGAGGAAGAGGAGGCGGCGGTATGAAAAAATCAACAGTAAAAAAAGTTCTGTTTTATGTGGGAAAATACCGTTTTCATCTTTTGGTATCGGTTATTCTTGCGGCGGTCAGCGTTGCAATAGGTCTTTATATTCCCGTGCTTGCAGGCGATGCGATTGATACAATCGTTGATGCGGGCAAAGTGAATTTTGAAGCGTTGATGCCGTATCTTTACAAAATAGCAATTCTTGCCGTTTCTTCAGCACTCGTTCAATGGGTTATGAATACGCTCAATAACCGCATAACCTTCCGCGTTGTGTGTGACATCAGAAATGCGGCAATCAGGAAAATTCAGATTTTACCGTTAAGCTATATCGATACCCACCCCGCAGGTGAAACCGTGAGCAGAATTATTGCTGATGCAGACCAGTTTGCAGACGGCTTGCTTATGGGCTTTACCCAGCTTTTCACGGGTGTTGTAACCATTGCGGGCACGCTTGCTTTTATGCTTTCAATAAACGCAAAAATCGCTTTGGTTGTTGTTGTGCTCACTCCGATTTCTCTCTTTGTTGCCAGATTTATCGCAAAGCGAACCTTTTCAATGTTCACAAAGCAGTCGGAAACAAGAGGGGAGCAGACCGCTTTTATTGAAGAAATTGTGGGCGGTGCAAAGGTAGTAAAGGCTTTTTCAAGAGAAGATGAAGCACTTGAAAAATTTGATGAGATAAATGAGCGCTATGAGAAGCATTCACTCAAAGCGATTTTCTTTTCATCGCTCACAAATCCCTCAACCCGCTTCGTGAACAGCATTGTTTATGCCGCAGTAGGTCTGACGGGTGCGATTGCGGCGGTCAACGGAGCCATAACGGTTGGAGGTCTTTCATGCTTTTTGAGCTATGCAAATCAGTATACTAAGCCGTTCAATGAAATTTCGGGTGTTGTTGCGGAATTGCAGAATGCTCTTGCCTGTGCACAAAGACTTTTTGAGCTTGTGGAGCAGACACCGCAGACTCCCGATTGCGAGAACCCCGTTGAACCTGACAGTATCAGCGGTAATGTAACGCTTGAAAATATTGCATTTTCTTATGATAAAAATAAAGAACTTATAAGAAATCTCAATCTTGCCGTTGAAAGCGGCAAAAGAGTGGCGATAGTTGGTCCCACGGGCTGCGGAAAAACAACGCTTGTTAATCTGCTTATGCGGTTTTATGATGTTGACGAGGGCAAAATCAGCGTTGACGGAATTGATATAACGCAGATGAAACGCTCAACCCTGCGTTCGGGCTACGGAATGGTGCTTCAGGATACATGGGTATTTCAAGGCACGATTTTTGAAAATATTGCATATGGCAAAGAAGACGCTACAATGGAAGAAGTGGTTGCAGCAGCAAAAGCGGCACACATCCATGCATTTATTATGCGTCTTCCAAACGGTTATGATACTGTTATTAGTGAGGATGGAGGAAATATTTCGAAGGGTCAGAAACAGCTTTTGACGATTGCAAGAGCCATGCTTTACAATTCTAAAATGTTAATTTTAGACGAAGCTACTTCTAATGTAGATACCGGAACGGAACGCCAGATACAAAAAGCTATGCGTGAATTAATGAAAGATAAGACCTGTTTTGTCATTGCACACAGGCTTTCTACGATTCAAAATGCAGATTTGATTTTGGTAGTAGATAAAGGTGATGTGGTGGAACAGGGAACGCATGAAACGTTGATGCAAAAAAGAGGAGCTTATTATAAACTTTATGCAGCACAGTTTGACTGACACTCCAACAACTAAAGTACGTTGGGTTTTTATGTACTATTCAATTTCTAAATATACTGCATATAAAACGAATTGATTTCCATAAGACTTTCACTATCAAAGATACCTTTGTGTCCGGTAACTCGCGTTCTGCTTCGCTACTTGTTAAATTTTCGTATATATTCGTTGACATAAAAATAAAAAAATTGTACAATATTTGAATACAATGTGGAATTATGTGTATTAGGAATTGCGGAGAGGAGCTTATAAATGGGAAAACAGATTGCAGTATTAATGGGTGCCATTAACTTGGATAACCAACGGCAAATTGTAAATGGCATGATTGAAGCCGGAAAAAAAACAGACAGTAATCTGTATATTTTTACCAATTATGTAAGTTCAAGAGACAACGAAGAAAATATTCGAGGTGCGTACCATATCATGGAATTGCCGGATTTCTCAAAGTTTGATGCTGCTATTATTGCAATTAATACGATTCATTATTTGCCGACTGTAGAAAGAGTTTTAGAAGCTGTAAAAAGAAGCAATATTCCGGCAGTTACAATAGATTGTCAGGTTGAAGGTATGAGCTGTATAGGGATATCCAGCTATGATGCGGAATATGAACTGGTTGAGCATTTTATAAGACAACATGGTGCTAATGAAATTTATTATGTACGTGGTCCGATTGGAAATAAAGAGGCTGACAGAAGATATCAGGCATATTGTGATGTGTTGCAGAAATATAATATTCCATATCAGGAAAATCATGTGTTCAATGGTTTGTTTAAGAATGAAAGTGGTCGTAACGCTGTAAAATATTTTTTGAAAAATGGAAAATGTCCAAAGCATATTATCTGTGCCAATGACAGCATTGCAATGGGTGCATTTGAGATGCTGACACAAAAGGGATATCGTGTACCGGAAGATGTTACAATAGCGGGCTTTGATAATATTGAGCTTTCTCAACTGAACATTCCGCCAATTACTTCCGTAAGTAAAAGTCAGCATGAAGTGGGTTATAAATCCGTATATGAAGCATTGGCGCTGATTGATGGAAAAGAAACAGACTACCATATCGTTCCATGTAAACTGGAAACACGTGCAAGTTGTGGCTGCAAAAGAGAGAAGTCCATTGATGTGGTAATGTTGAAAAATCGTTATGTAGAGCATAGGTCAATGACGCTTCGTCTTGCAGATATTGTAAGGGATATGGTGGCTGAATTTTCGGGACTTAGCAGACCGGAGACAATGGTAGATATTCTGAAAAAATATGTGCAGCAAATTGAGTTGGACCGTTTTTATCTGTGTTTGTGCGAAAGTAGCAAGGTATTCATGTTACCTGAATCCAATATGGGCAAAAACATTGATATTTTACAAGTAAATACTGAGTACACCGATAAAATGGAATTGACCTTGAGTTATGAAAATGAAACATTTTCAACAGGTGGGTATTTTGAAAAAGGAATGGTACTTCCAAAAGAGAAACGGGAAGCCACGCAAGGGAATTTCTTTATTATTACCCCTATCTTCTTTCAAGACTGTTGCTATGGCTATTGTGTTAGTGGTAATTCTGAGCTTCCATTGGAGCATAGTCTGTATTATTCATGGGTAATGCATATCGGTGTTTCCCTTGAAAATATTCGTAAGTGGATGCTTTTGAGTGATGCAGTTGTCCGACTCAATAATATGTGGAGTTACGATGCACTAACGAAACTTTACAACAGAGGAGGCTTCTTTTATGAAGCGAAGAGCTTGTTAGACAAAATGTCTTATGAAGATAAAAATGTGTTCTTGCTGTTTCTTGACATCGATGGTTTAAAGAAAGTGAATGATACATTAGGTCATGATGTAGGTGATGACCTTATCAAGGAAATGGCAGATTGCATAAAAGAAAATGTAGATGGCAGTATGTTAGCGATGCGTTACGGCGGAGATGAATTTGTTTTATTTGGAGGTTACGAAGAAGAAGGGCGAATTCAAAATGTGATAAATGCTATTCAGAAATCTGTAAAGAATCGAAATGAAAAAGGCGAGAATCCGTTTACGCTATGTGTAAGTATAGGCGGAGCCGGATATAAAGCAAAAGAAATTGCAGATTTAAATCAGCTTATTGCAGATGCGGATAGATCCATGTATGAGGAAAAACGCAGACGCTATGAGGCACGGCGGAATTATACCCAAGGATAGAAATAAGAGGTTTATTAGGCATAAATAGTACATATGATGAAGGTTGTATGCAAATGTTTGTGCCTTTTTAATATTTTGTTAAAAATGCTCAATTTATGGAAAAAAATAGAAAAAAATTTTGGAAGCAAAAAATGAGAAAAATTACTTGCATAGATGCAAGGTAAGTGGTAATTTATTTCTGTTAAAAAATACAATAATCGGTTGTGAGACCGTTATTGAAGCACAGTGAAAGGTAAGGTAAAAAGGTATGATGAAATTTATATGTGCAAAAGACTATGATGAAATGAGCAGAAAAGCAGCGAATGTAATTAGTGCACAGCTTATCAGCAAGGATAATTCCGTATTAGGATTAGCTACAGGCTCAACACCTATCGGAACTTATAAATGTCTTGTAGAACGTTACGAAAAAGGAGATTTAGACTTCTCTAAAGTTACAAGCGTAAACTTGGATGAATACAGAGGCCTTACTCATGATAATGACCAAAGCTATTATTACTTTATGAATCATCATTTATTCAGCAAAGTAAATATTGATGTAAATAATACATATGTTCCGGATGGAACAATTGCAGATGCAAAAGAAGCTTGCGAAAAATACGATGCGATTGTAGAAGCAACAGGCGGTGTAGACTTACAGCTTCTTGGTATGGGACACAATGGACATATCGGATTCAATGAACCGGCAGATGAATTTGTAAAAGGTACAAATTGTGTAGATTTAACACAGAGCACTATCGAAGCAAATGCACGTTTCTTTGCTTCTAAAGAAGAAGTTCCAACACAGGCTTATACTATGGGTATCGGTACAATTATGAGTGCGAAAAAAATTCTTGTAGTAGTAAGTGGAGAAGATAAAGCAGATATCGTAGAAAAAGCATTCTTTGGACCGATTACACCACAGGTTCCAGCTTCTATTTTACAGTTACATCCAAACGTAGTTATTGCAGGAGATGAAGCAGCGTTTTCTAAGATTAAAGCATACTTATAATCTTTAAGCTTAATAAGGAAATTTTGGTTTATAAATATTAAATAATAG
>CALGRR010000083.1 GCA_937880805.1 uncultured Clostridia bacterium | reverse complement strand
TTCTGTCGCCGATAGGATATTTCTTTATCCTGTTCACTGTTCCCATATACGCCATTACTGTGCCGTTGCTCAGATTGCCGGGTTTCAGTTCTTCCTCCACCCACATATCAAGCAGCATACCCACAGTGGTGTTCTCAGGCTTTGCCACGAACTTCTTCGCTTCGTAGTCCTCCATTGCCTTGCGGAGCAATGCTTCCGTCTCGGATTTGCTTTCTGTGCCTGCAAACTCACGCTGTACCATCTTTCCGCTTTCATCTTCTACATAGAAGCGGTAGTACCATTTCTTGCCCTTTTTTCTTACAGATCCTTTTGCCATTGATAAATAGTCTCCTTTCTATCCGTGGCAATCGGAACTGTGACGTATGGTGTGCGTAAAGTAAATAGTGTCACATCCGCCGATTGTTTAATCGGCTTTTTTGTTGTCAAAGAGCCACGGAATTATTCTTTTTCGGCAAGCCTTGCTTCGGCTTCCGCTACTATCCCGAAAAGGTCACCCATCTTTACAGCGGTGCGTCCTTCATCGTAGATATGTAAAATTCCGTCTAAGAATCGTTTCATATCCTCAATCGGTGCTTCCATCTCTTTATGGTAAACTCGCTCTGTAATCGCTCCTGATTCAATCGCATATCTGCGGAGAGACTGTTTCAGTCCTTCATCTTCTGCCACACGGTCAACCTCTGCCATAGCATCGGAGAAGTGGTAGCAGAGAACGGAATACAAATCAATCATCTTTCCAAGAAATGTGGTAAGGAGCTGTTGGTGCGGTTCGCCATTCACAACCGTAGACACAGTATCAATGTACTTCTTGATATGTTCTTCCAAATCTTTTTCACAAAGCGTTCTGCTGTCATATTCCTTATCTTCTGAAAGACCTATGAGCCATTCAGGAGTGGTAAGCAACGCTTCTGCCAGTCCATTGATAATCATTGTTCTCTTTGGGTCTACGCCGTCTGCTTCGTATCTCTGTATCGTTGACTTGTTCACTCCGATACGTTTGCCAAGCTCCGGCATTGTGAGATTCAATTCTGTTCGACGTTCTTTCACTCGTTCACCGACCTGTTTTGCGGTGAATGTAATTTCTTTTTTCAAGGTTTACACCTCCTATCGAAACCAAGTATAACATATCAAAACCTATTTTGCAACTATTTTTCTGATAAGAATTAAAAAATATCTTTAATGGGTTGTAAAATGAGTTGACAAGAAATAGCAAAATAAGTATAATGATAATTGCAAAGTTGCAAAATGAGTATTTTGAAAGGAGAGATGTGTAATGACAGCAATTAAAATGGGTTTAACTATCGAAGAAGCAGCGGAATGTACGGGTATCGGTAGGAACACAATGCGAAAACTGGTGGACTGGGGCAAGCTGCCTGTTTTGAAAGTCGGACGAAAGACCATTATCCGCAGGGATACGCTGGAGCGTTTTATGACGGTCAATCAGGGCAGGAACTTACTCAATCCCAATGATGTACGAAAAGTGGAATAACCGTTCTCCAAAGCCCTCGGCGTTTGAGAGCGAAATACACCCCTCGCACAAATCTGCGATTTGTACTCTGGGTATTTCGCCCCTGCGGGGAGCCTGTATCACAACTTCGGACACCACCACCTCAGTTATGATACAGAGGAAATTGCACCGCAATTTCCATTGCTGTCCCACCAATCACCGATAGCTGTGACAGCCGCACCCGACAAGTCGGTTGCGTAATGAGTACGGTATTCTCAGCGAAGAAAGGAGCAAAAGGTTGGCAAGACATTCTTTTATCCGAATGTCGAAACTGCCCAATGTCAAGGGAAGAATCTCATATATCACGAGCCACGCCAAACAGGAAAACCTTTACGCCACCTATCGTACCGCCGACAATACCTTTTGGAAAAATCTCGCCAGGGAAAGTCAGCAGGAGTTCCAGCGAAGCGGAACAAAGGGAAAGTGTATCGAAGCAAGGGAGCTAATCATTGCCCTGCCGGAGATTTACACCACCTTTGACCCACAGCAGGTGCTTGAAGAATTTACGGATAAATTCCGACAGCAGTACGGAGTGGAATGTGTATCGGCTCTGCACCACAACAAACGCAAGACCAATTACCACATCCACCTCATATTCAGCGAAAGGAAACTGCTTCCCGAACCTGACATCAAGATTGCCACCAGAAGCGTATTTTATGACGAAACAGGAAAAAGGGTACGAACCAAGAAAGAAATCACAGACGAGAACGGTCAAGTCCGAAAAGGCTGTACCGTTATCAAAAAGGGGGAAGTTTACGAAAGCCATTTATTCACAACCAAAGACGAGCGTTTCAAAAGCGAAGCGTTCATAGCAGAAGCAAAAGAAGTTTACACGGAGCTTATCAATTCCCACATTTCAGATCCCGAACAGCGACTGAAAGTGTTTGATAAGAACAGCGTGTATCTCCCAACAAAAAAGATAGGCAAGAACAACCCCAAGGCTGCCGAAATCGAAGCGGACAACACCGCAAGGCAGGAATGGAACAGAACAGCGGATTTGGCTCTTGTATCGGGCATTGAAGAAGCAAAGATACTGGAAATCAAGCAGACCGAAATCCACGACAAAGCCGGTCAGTCCATCCGTGAAAATGGTTGGCTTCCAAATCTGTTCCGAGGTATCGTAGGCAAGGCAAAGGAATTTCTGCAAGCCATCATCCGTGAAAAGGATATGCCACCCAAGCCAGTCCTCAATATGGATATGGACGAGTTCCGCACAATGCAGAACCTTATGCTAAAGGTACAGAAACCGGCGAAAGCAATCAAGAAGATACAGGAAGTCACACTTCCGAATCTGCGACAGCAGCTTGCAGAAACAACGGGTATATTCAAGGGCAAGGAACGCAAGGCTCTGGAAAAACAGATACAGCAGACCGAAGCCGATCTTGCTGAAAAACTGAATAAACTCCCCGATATTCTCACCGCTGACGGTTATCCTGATGTACAGGCATTTATGAAAACTTACCGCAAAGCAGAGGCTATTGTGACACAGTATAACCAAGACCTTGCAGAATGGGAGCAGGCAGTTAAGAACGGACAGAAACCTGCCGAAAAACAGCACAGACCGCCCGAAAGACAAAGTGTGCGTAACAGGCTCAGACAGCTTCAGGAAGAGGGTAAACAGAACTCTCAGCCGAAGCAGAGAAAGAAATCCCAAGACAGGGACAGATAATCATGACATAGGAAATCAACACCGCAGGGCGACCTGCCTTGCGGTCTTACATATATATGAGCATAAGAAAACACCCTGCAAGTTTTTTCGTCTTGCAGGGTGTAAATTTATAACTGCACAAAACTGAAATTTTCGCATTTTCCAGTTATAATAAATAGTCTAATATTTACTTATCAATCAGCTTAAATATATTCTTTCCCGATGCTCCATGCCTGTCCTACTTTTTGCCCAATAGCATAATACCCGCTGTTAAAGTGGTCATACACAACTGCACCGAGCTTCGTTACATCAACCTTACCTTGTTCATCCAGAACAGATTCGTCTATCAAAGTATTAACGATTTCGCCCACAATTCTGTAACCGCTGGAAGTCTCCTGCATTTGAACCAGCTTACATTCCAATGTCACCGGATATTCCATGACAACAGGGGCATCTACTTTGCTGCTTTTTTCTGCGTGCAGACCACTTCTTTCAAATTTATCCTTGACGGAATTACCCGATACTGTACCAAAGTAATCCGATTCCTTCAGATGGGAAACATCCGCAGTGCTTACTGTAAACGCACCTCTTTCCCGGATGTTTGCAACCGTTTTTCGATTACTGCTAACATTAAGAGCAATCATATTATGAGCACAAATACCGCCCCAGGCAACAGCCATAACATCAACACAATCGTTTTCTCCGTAAGTTGCAACCATCAATACCGGCTGCGGAAAAATATACGGATTTACTCCAAAATCAACTTTCATACAGAATATCCTTTCTTGGTTTTCATACAAACAGTCGCTATTATCGCTACAGCAAACTCTGCAACGGGCATCGTAAACCACAATGCACTGTTGCCGAACAGAACGGGAAGCAGGAAGATAAGAATACCGCTAAGAACCAGTCCTCGACCGAGAGAAACAGCCATCGAAACTCTTGCCTGTGCAACAGACTGGAAGTAATAGGTGGAGAACATATTAAACGGCATTAGAATGAACGAAATGCCGTAGGCACGCATAATTGCAGGAGCAATCGTCAAGACCGCTTCTGTCGGTTTCATAAAGAAGCCCACAATCGTGTTCGGAATCAAAAACAATACCGTTGTAAAGATAACACCAAATGCAAAAGACGTAGCAGTGGCATATTTGCGTGTCTCCATAACACGGTCTGTTTTTCCTGCGCCGTAATTGATGGACAGGATCGGCTGTGCTGCCTGTCCGGCACTATACGCACAACTCATCAGCACCAAGCTGTAATTTGCAATAACACCATACACCGCCAGAGCGTCTGTTCCCAGCAGGCGAAGCACCTGATAGTTGAACATAACCGTTAAAACACCGGGCGCAAAGTCTGTGAGGAACGCAGAGAAACCATTGATAAAGATGCTGCCTGCTTTCTTCGCAAAACCGTTAAATCGTGTCAGCTTTAAGGTGCATTTCTTTGTCGCAAAGTGAGTCAGCAAAAGCACAAAGGATAAAACTGCACCGGAAGCCGTAGCAAGACCGGCTCCAAAAATGCCCATATCCAATGCAAACACAAAGAACCAGTCACCAAACATATTGAATACACCACCGGCAACGATTGCGACAGAAGCTAAACCCGGAGCGTTGTCATTTCTCAAAAAGGATGCCAGCATATTATTAAACACGAATGCAGGAACAGCAAATTTGATAGCACCCAGATAGTCCACCGCCATATCCAACAAAGTGCCATCTGCGCCGAGCAAATGCAGAATCGGTCTGTTAAACACAAAGACCACAAACCACGCAAGCAACGCAATGATAGCATTGAAAACGATGGATGCTGTGAAATACTGGTTTTCATCGCCTGATTGTTGTCCTCTCTTCTGGCTGTAACGGACAGCACCACCGACACCTGCAAACATAGCAAGACTGTAAATAAACGATACGATAGGCATTGCCATAGACATAGCAGCCGTACCAATCGGACCGTAATACTGCCCAACCATTGCCATATCCACCAAAGTGTAAATACATTGCAGCATACAGCTACCAAAGGATATAGCAACATATTTGAAATAAACGCTTCTGATTTTTCCATTAAGTAAATCCATAGAATCCTCCTGCAAAACAAAAAACGCCGGATAAGATCTGCTACACAATAGCAACTGTCTTAATCCAGCATTCACAGTACGCTGCAAATGCCCTCCAACAGAAGGTTGTATAGGAAATCTTATCCGGCGTTGTAATTACGGTTTACATTGCCTCCGAAATTTTTGGAATTATATCACATATTATGAAAAAAAGCAAGGT
>CALGRR010000082.1 GCA_937880805.1 uncultured Clostridia bacterium | reverse complement strand
CGGAGAGCAGGTTGCGCAGTCTGTTACCGGCTGCCTTCTGCAAACCACCACTCATGAGGTTCATTCCATAAAGGAACATTCCCAGAGCTCCCAATAGCGTAAACACTTGTAATAACATATTGTTTTGAATTGAGTTAGATGTCGTTTGTTTTACTGCTAAAAACCTCGAATTCGCTTGCAAATGTAATGCTGTGAAGCAATTTAGCCAATAGGTTGTAACAATCGTAACTTTTATTTAACGATTCGCTAACCTTTTCTTAACATCGGAGCCGTCGTCGGCTACCCGAGGGTGTGTTGAAGCAGAATCTTGGTGCCGATAAACAGCAGTATCAGACCGCCCACCAGCTCTGCTTTTGCCTTATAACGCGCCCCCACGTGAAAGCCGAGTCGGATGCCGACCATCGATAGGAGGGCAGTCGTAAGGCCGATGATGAGTACCGAGGCGTATAACTCGACCTGAAGAAAGGCGAACGAAATACCGACGGCCAATGCATCAATTGAGGTGGCTACGGATAGCAAAAACATGGTGCGAGGGGCAAAATCGTTGTTGGCCGTCTCCTCCTCATCGTCGGAGCAGGCCTCCCGAATCATATTGGCACCGATGCACCCCAAGAGCAGAAAGGCTACCCAATGGTCGAAGGCCTCCATGACGCTCGAAAAACGAGCCGCCAGCAGGTAGCCGATGATGGGCATCAGGGCCTGAAACGTGCCGAACCACAGGCCGACTGCGAGCGTATGGCGTGGCTGTAGGCGACGTACCGAAAGCCCTTTGCCAATCGAGACGGCAAAGGCATCCATCGAAAGCCCCACCGCAGTTATAAACAAAGTTAAAAGTGACATAATTTTTCTCCGTTCCTTTTATTCAATCAAATTATTCTATCATTTATAAATTCTGTTTGTCAATAGAAACACACCGTCAATTTCTTATTAGGAAAATATCATAAAATAAATATGAAAAATACTTAATTTTTATTCCGTAACACCTTGCAATGTGATATGCTCTTATTGTATAATAAGGTTACATTTTGTTATAAATTAAAAAATAAAAACTTATTTATATTCAAGGAGGATGTTTATGAAGAAAGTCGGTATCATAATGGGCAGCGACAGCGACCTGCCCGTTGTTGAAAAAGCAATCTCCACACTTGAGGAATACGGTGTGCCTTATGAGGTGCACGTTTATTCCGCACACAGAACACCCGTGCAGGCAAAAGAGTTTTCCGCAAATGCAAAGGCAAACGGCTTCGGTGCAATTATTGCAGCCGCAGGCAAAGCAGCTCACCTTGCAGGTGCAGTTGCAGCCAACACAACTCTTCCTGTTATCGGCATTCCCGTAAAATCATCAACACTTGACGGCATGGATGCACTTCTTTCAACTGTTCAGATGCCCGCAGGCATTCCCGTTGCAACAGTTGCAATCGACGGTGCAGCCAATGCCGCTTTGTTATCTATACAGATTCTTGCAGTTTCCGATGAGGAGCTTGCAGAAAAGCTTGCCGCAGCAAGAGCCGCCGCATCGGAAAAGGTTCTTGCAGCCAACAAGAAAATAGAAGAAAAATTCAATAAGTAATTTCGTTTCAGTTTCATTTGGGAGGTACCACATTGGGAGGATTTTTCGGAGCCACATCCAAAAGGGATGTTGTTTTAGACGTTTTTTTCGGCGTTGACTATCATTCTCATCTCGGAACACGCAGAGGCGGTATGGCCGCAGTTAACAGCGAGGTCGGTTTCCAGAGAGATATTCATAACATAGAAAACGCCCCTTTCCGCACAAAGTTTGCGGGTATCACGGATGAAATGCAGGGCAACGCCTGCATAGGCTGCATAAGCGACAGCGACCCGCAGCCCATTCTTATCCGTTCAAGCATAGGCGTTTATGCCATTTCGATTATCGGATGCATCAATAACGCATCGGAGCTTGTTGATAAATTTCTTGCATCGGGCGGCGGACATTTCAATGCAATGACCTCGGGCAGAATCAACTCAACCGAGCTCGTTGCCGCCCTTATAAACCAAAAGAGCGATTTTGTTGAGGGCATCCGCTTTGCACAGGAGCAGATTGAAGGCTCCGCCTCAATTCTTATTCTCACAGAAAGCGGCAGCATCATAGCCGCAAGAGATAAGCTCGGCAGAATTCCCGTTATCATAGGCAAAGACGATGAAGGCCACTGCGTTTCCTTTGAATCCTTTGCATATGAAAAGCTCGGCTACACCTTCTGCAAGGAGCTCGGCCCCGGCGAAATTGTTGAGCTCACAAGCGATGCCGTGACCGTTCTTTCTCCGGCACAGAAAAAAATGAAAATCTGTTCCTTCCTCTGGAGCTACTACGGCTACCCCAACTCAAAATATGAGGGTGTTACCGTTGAGGTTATGAGAACAAAGAACGGTGCGATTATGGCTCAGGCAGATAAAGCCTGCGGCAAATGCGAAGGAATTGATTTCGTAAGCGGCGTGCCCGATTCGGGAACACCCCACGCAATCGGCTATGCAAACGCAAGCGGAATCCCCTTTGCAAGACCCTTCATCAAATACACTCCCACCTGGCCCAGAAGCTTTATGCCCTCAAACCAGAAGGAACGCAGCAAGGTTGCAAAGATGAAGATGGTTCCCGTTCACGACCTTATTCAGGATAAGAGCCTTCTTTTTGTTGACGACAGCATCGTAAGAGGCACCCAGCTTCGCGAAACCGTTGAGTTTCTTTATAACAACGGCGCAAAAGAGGTTCATATGCGTTCGGCGTGCCCGCCCATTATGTTCGGATGCAAATATCTTAACTTTTCAAGAAACACTTCCGACGATGACCTGATAGCCCGCAAAACAATTCACGAGCTTGAAGGCGAAGAGGGAGATAAATATATTGAAGAATACAGCGACGCTTCAACCGAAAGAGGTCAGGCTCTTCTTTCAAATATATGCAAAAAGCTTCACCTTTCATCTCTCGGTTATCAGAGCCTCAAGGGTCTGATTGAAGCAATCGGGCTTCCCGAGGACTGTGTCTGCACATATTGCTGGACAGGAAAAGAATGATTTTGCCTGACGGCAAATGATGAATGATATACACCTTCGGTGTATGATGTGTTGCTCCGCAACATTTCGGAAGGGCTTCGCCCTTACCCTTTATGAATTGTAAATTATGTGAATTTTCACAGGAGGAATAAATTATGGAAAAAAGCTTCAGCGAAAGCTACGCAGCAGCAGGCGTTGATATTACCGCAGGCTACAAAGCTGTTGAACTTATGAAAACCCACATCAAAAGAACTCTCACAGCAGGTGCTATGAGCGACATCGGCGGCTTCGGCGGTCTTTTTGAGCTTGACCTCACAGGCATTGCAAAGCCCGTTCTCGTAAGCGGCACAGACGGTGTCGGCACAAAGCTCAAGCTCGCATTTATTATGGATAAGCACGACACGGTAGGTATTGACTGCGTTGCAATGTGTGCAAACGATATTATCTGCTGCGGTGCAAAGCCCCTTCTTTTCCTTGACTATATTGCTTGCGGCAAAAACGTTCCCGAAAGAATTGCAGAAATCGTTTCGGGTATCGCAGAGGGCTGCGTTCAGTCAAATGCTGCTCTTATCGGCGGCGAAACCGCTGAAATGCCCGGCTTCTATCCCGTTGACGAATATGACCTTGCAGGCTTCTGCGTAGGCGTTGTTGATAAGGATAAGGTTCTTGACAACTCAAAGATGACCGAAGGCGATGTTGTTATCGCTCTTCCCTCAAGCGGCGTTCACTCAAACGGCTTCTCACTTGTAAGAAAGGTTTTTGATGTTGACAATGCAGACATCAAAACTCCCGTTGCAGAGCTCGGCGGCAAATCCGTTGGCGAAACTCTTCTCACCCCCACCAAGATTTATGTTAAGCCTATGCTTGCCCTCTTTGAAGAAGTAACAGTCAAGGCTGTTTCTCACATCACGGGCGGCGGCTTCTATGAGAATATTCCCAGAAGCATTCCCGACGGCTTCGGTGCAAAGATTGATAAATCTGCTCTTAAGATTCTTCCCATCTTTGACCTTATTGCAAAAACAGGCAACATCCCCGAAAGAGATATGTTCAACACCTTCAATATGGGCGTTGGTATGAGCATCGTTGTTGCTAAAGAAGATGCTGAAAAGGCTCTTGAAGTTCTTAAGGCAAACGGCGAGGATGCATACATCATCGGCGAAATTATAAAGTCGGAAGATAAGGTTGTTATTTGCTGAAGCAAAACCAATTCGTAATCAGGAATGCGTAAAAATATAATGGGTAAGGGCGAAGCCCTTCCGCAACTCTGCACTTTGCACTTTACACTTTGCACTTAAACCGCAGACCATTCATTACGCATTACGAATTAAGAATTCCGAATTTAAATACTGAACGGAGTGAAGATATGAAAAAAGCCCGTATTGCCGTTCTTGTTTCGGGCGGCGGAACAAATCTGCAGGCACTTATTGATGCCGAGGCTGCAGGAATAATCAAAAGCGGTGAAATAACTCTTGTTGTTTCCAACAAGGCGGGGGCATATGCTCTTGAAAGAGCCGCAAATGCAGGCATCAGAACCGAAACCGTGCTCAAAAAAGAAACTCCCGATTTTGAGGGCAGGCTGATTGAAGTTCTTGACGGTGACGGCATTGACCTTATTATCCTTGCGGGCTTTATGAGCATTCTCTCCGAGCGTTTCACAAATCACTATAAAGACAGAATAATCAACGTTCACCCCTCGCTCATCCCCTCATTCTGCGGCGAAGGCTTTTACGGCCTGCGTGTGCACGAGGCAGCCCTCGGCTACGGCGTAAAGGTAACGGGTGCAACGGTGCATTTTGTTAACGAAATACCCGACGGCGGCAAAATCATAATGCAGAAGGCTGTTGAAATCCAACCCGGCGATACTCCCGAAATTCTTCAGAAAAGAGTTATGGAGCAGGCTGAATGGATAATACTTCCTCTTTCCGCAGAGAAAGTATGTAATGACATAATTAATTCGTAATTAGGAATGCATAATGCGTAATGAAGGACGGGTTCCACCCGTACCCATTATATATTCGGTCATAGGCGGAGCCTATCCGATAATTACGCATTACGAATTAAGAATTCCGAATTACTTTAACCACGGAGGCTAATAAATGAAAGTTCTTGTAGTCGGCGGCGGCGGAAGAGAGCACGCCATTATTAAAAAGCTTAAAGAAAATAAAGAAATCGAAAAAATCTATGCATTGCCCGGCAACGGCGGCATTGCTGCTGATGCGGAATGCGTTGCAATCGGTGCAAAGGATATAGACGGCATTGTTGATTTTGCAAAAAACAACGAAATCGGCTTTGCGGTTGTTGCACCCGATGACCCCCTTGTTCTCGGTGCGGTTGATGAGTTGCAGAAAATCGGCATTCCCTGCTTCGGACCCGAAAAAAATGCGGCAATCATTGAAGGCAGCAAGGTTTTCTCAAAGAACCTTATGAAAAAATACGGCATCCCCACCG
>CALGRR010000081.1 GCA_937880805.1 uncultured Clostridia bacterium | reverse complement strand
GTTCAAATGCCGCAGGTCTTTTCTCAGGCTTCCTCAATGACCCTGTTGATATTTACGGCATTGAGCCTCTCGGCAGAGGTCCCAAGCTCGGTGACCACGCAGCAAGCCTTAAATACGGCACAGAAGGAATTATGCACGGCTTTAACAGCATTATGCTTAAGGATGAAAACGGCGACCCCGCACCCGTTTATTCGGTTGCAAGCGGTCTTGACTATCCTTCATCGGGTCCCGAACACGCATTCCTTCAGGAAATCGGCAGGGTAAAGTATGATGTAATTGATGACGAAGAAACCATTGATGCATTCTTCAAGCTTTCACGACTTGAGGGTATTATTCCCGCTATCGAAAGCTCACACGCTGTTGCTTACGGTATGAAGCTTGCAAAAACTATGGACCACGGCTCAATTCTTATTAACCTTTCAGGCAGAGGCGATAAGGATATGGATTATATAATTGAAAACTACGGTATCAGATAATCGGAGTGTTTTTCTCACATTTTCTTTTTGAAAGTGAAATTATCGGAACAATCACAAACCACGCCCGAAAGGACGTGGTTTGAATAATAACCCTATAAGGGTAAACAATACCAGCGGCACCTAAAGGTGCATCTAAGCAACACCAACTGCAAATTGGTGTTGCTTTTTACTTTTCTATGTGGGCAAAGGGATTTTCATACTCCTTGAAAGTTAACTGATCCGAAACCATATCCTGTGTTTCCTGCTCACGTATGTACTTTTCAATAGCTGCTTTGTTTCCTCCAACTGTACTTACATAGTACCCTTTTGCCCAAAACACTCTCCTGCCATATTTGTATTTTAGCTGTGCATGTCTCTCAAAAATCATAAGGGTACTTTTCCCTTTTAAGTAACCCATAAAATCTGACACACATATACTTGGCGGAATTGATAGCAACATGTGTATATGATCTGGCATCGCATGTGCCTCTATTATCTCTACATGCTTGTAATCACATAATCGCCTTAATATTGCTCCGATATCCTTTCTTAACTTACCGTACACTACCTTTCTTCTGTACTTTGGCACAAGTACGATATGATATTGACACTTCCATCTGGTATGTGATAAACTACTCTCATCCACAACCATTCGACCTCCTTTGATTTTTTAGTTTTTGCAGTTGGTGTTGCATCTCTATTGTATCAAAGGAGGTCTTTTTTTCACAATGGACGCTTCCGCTTTAGCGTTTCCCACAAGTATAACTTGTGGTTGATTACATAACGAAAAAAGCCGACGGAGTTTTAATCCGTCGGCTTTGCTGTTATATGGTTGTTATTTTGTTAATCTCATTAAGCTTTGCCTTTTCAGCTTCGCACATATTCTCGTCTGCAAAGAGTTTATCAATCTTGCCCTTTTTGCTATGTTACAAAGAGGAACAAAAAAGAGCCGTAATCCGTTGTGTCACTTCGGCATTTCCGAATATCATTCATTCACTTCCGTCATTTTAAAATTTTATATAAGCATTTTTGAAATTCGGGCAGCCACCATTCTTTATAACCCGCTTTTGTAGGATGAATATGGTCAACAAGATAAATATTTCTTTCCTTATCGGTGATTGAATTTATCTCATCATTATTCCATAAATCGATTAAGGTTATGTTCCATTTCTTCTGAATTTCCAAAAGAAGTTCAACCATTTTTGCGTAATGCCCGCTGTCATATTTTGCCTGTGTGTAAAACACAACGGGACAGTTCCATGTTTCTTTTGCATAAGCAATTATGTATTCAATTGCGCCTGCAACGGTCTGTGTATCAAAGTCATCCGTATCGAAGCCGTCGGAGATTTCGCCGAGCGGCATTTCTTTGGTTGCATCGTTGGTTGAAAGCTGACAGACGAATGCATCGGCATTGATATCCTTTTCAATCTTTTTCATTCGTGAAACGTAAGAATTGCTTTTGATATCAACAAGAGTTGTGCCCGAAACGGCTTCTTTGACAGCGGTGATACCGTCGGTCTTTTCAAGAAAATCCGCAAAGCTGACACCGAATGAGCCGTAGCCGAAGGTTACCGAACTGCCGAGAAAGATAACCGTCTTTCCGTTTATCGGACTGTCAGGAACAGATGCAGTATCTTTCAAAGCAAAATCACCGTAGTTGCCTTCATTAAAAACTCCGAGCATATTTCCGACATAACCTCCTGCAATAATTACAAGTATCAGAATAATTGAGAGAACAATTTTAAGCTTTTTCATTACAAACAACCCATATTCTTACTAATGTTAAAAATTAAAATCCGGATATTCTTTACAACGCTCAGGTATGTCTTTCCAGCATATATTCCCTAAATTTTCGACAAAGAAAGAAGTTTGATTCGGGAATTTATATTTGTTGAGCCATTCAATAAAATCAGATTCATCATAAGCAAACATACCGTATTGTTTGAGATAATATTTTTCTCCTTCGAGAGATGTTTTGAGCCACTTTATAAAATCCAGACAATAAACTTTTAAGTTACCTGACACCTCATCAGGAACAGAATAAACCTTATAGTCTCCATCTGCACTTAAAATAACATTTTTCATTTTATCACACCTTTAATATAGGTTATATCGGAATTATATAACATTATCGCAGTCAATTCAAGTGTTGCAAAAACAATCACAGAGAATTATAATGAGATTGACAAATTAGAATTTATAGGTGAGATAATGATTGTTTTGATTGCCGGAGCATCGTATACCGGCAAAACAGTTCTTGCCAAACATCTGCCTGAAAAATATAAATATCCATACCTGTCCATTGACCACTTGAAGATGGGATTAATTTGTAGCGGAAATCACTTTGCTGATATTAAGAGATATGCAAATGTAATTGAAAGCCGTTTGGATGATGATTATTGCATTTTTGAAAGTGTATTGGAAGGCAATTCAAAAATCTTAAAACTTGCACAAACACATAATGTGAATTATATTCTTATCGATGATAAATATGAAATCAACATTAATTTATAACACAAAGCGAAAGAAAAAATAACAGGAGGAAAAACAATGGTCAAAACAACACAAAAGAATTCATGGCAAAAAATTCTGATTATTCTTGTCGGCGGACTTCTGCTTGGATTTTTATGGCGTCTTCGCGGTTCGCGCGGCTGGGGTTCGGAGGCAGGCGTATTTAATGTTGGCTTTGTTTATCTGCTCTTTATCACAACCGTTATGGGTGAACGAAAAAAACTTGATTTAGGCTGGCTTTCATTAACCGCTATGTCCTTTATTCTGACCGTTCCGAGTTGGGGAACAATATTAACCCAGATAACGGGCGTTATCCGTGAAAGTGAAGTTGAGGGTGCAGAGCATATTTTCAGATACATATCACCCGTGTCAGGTGCATTTATGATGTGTTGCGTCGGCTTTGGTGTTGCGGGATTGTTCGGTGTGCTGCTCGGCAGAGGTTTCAGTTCACATCAATGGAAGGTAAAAGATTTTATAGTTGTCATAGGTGCATTTCTAATTTTTGACATTGTTTCAAAAGCAAGCATTTCACATTGGATTGTGCAGCTCATTCAGCCCGAAGCTGTTGACCTTTTTGAGGAAGGACTTAAAACAGCAGGCATAGAGGGTTCTGCATACAAAGTATTTATGCAACACTTTGCAGATATTTCCTGGAGCAAAAAAATTACAGGCGGCAGAAATTATTTCTCTGAAATTCATGCTGTTTCATCTGCAATCAGAGCTTTGGGCGCAATTCTTGCCGCAAGATTTATCGTTAAAGATAATGTTGCCGCAAAAGTAGGTGCTCTTGTTTGCGGAGCATTCGGTTTATCAATAACGGTTTCCGATTTGTTTTTCTGGTTTATAAAAGGCGGTTACCGTCAGCTCGGAATACAGTACGAGGGAGATTTTATATATGCGTGGTCCTGCTGGGAATATTTCACGGGATTTATTGCAGGTGTTATAATTACCGCCGTTCTGTTGTCTTTGAAACAAAGCGAAGATGTTGCCGAAATTGCGTTTTCAAAAATTCCAGAAAAACCGAAGAAAGTTCTTATATTTATCGCAGGCTTTATCGGCACAATCGGTGTAAACCTTGTCCGACCCATCGCAAGGCGTTTTGACAGTTCGGATACAGTTCGGATTATTGCAACATCTGCAGCGGTTATTTTAACCGCAATTCTCATTGTGTTGCTTGTTAAAAAAGGCGGCATCAACGCAGAGAAGATGGGTATGGAATGGCTTGCAAGGATTTTACTGCCGGTATTTATAATGTTTATGTTGTTATCGTATTTCTTTGTTGCTTCTGCGGAACACAGGGCAATAGTTGAAATCAACACCTTACACAATATTCTCGTTGTTGTTTCGGCTTTATCTGTGCTCGTGTATTCTTTTATGTTATTTAAGAAGCGAAGTGACAATAATGTTTGAACATCACTGCACCGGAACAGATTACGGAATCGCTTCGTTCGTCAATAAGAATTTACGGAGATGTTTTTATGAGAAAAGAAATTGATATAAATACTTGGGACAGAAAAGAACATTTTGAATTTTATTCAAACATTGCAACACCGCATTATTGCGTTGCATTCAATATTGACATAACCAATCTGCTTGCTTTCACAAGAAAGAATAAAATATCTTTTTATTATTCGCTTATATGTCTTTGCACACAGTCGATTAACGAAATTGACGAATTTCTGCTTGAAACAGAGGATAACAAAGTCTATAAAATCGACCGCCGTGTGCCTTGTTTCACAGATTTGAAAAAAGGTGCAACAAGTTTTCATATGGTGTCGCTTCCCTGTGACGGAGATATTATTGAATTTGCAACAAATGCCCGAATGGAAAGTGAAAACAATCCTCTGTCTGTATATTCTCTCGGCGGATTAAGAGAATCGCAGATTGTCTTTTCGTGCATCCCTTGGGCGGATATTACAATGTGTTCAAACGAGCGTGATTACACCGACCCAAAGCTCAAGGATGACACCGCTCCGATTCTTGTATGGGGTAAATATACAGAACAAAACGGCAAGTATATTATTAATATGACACTTGACATTAACCACCGTTTTATTGACGGATATTTCGTTGGTCAGTTTGTTCAGAAGCTTGAAGAGAAAATATCGGAGCTTAATTGAGTTCGACAAACCTGTTACTGTTTGTCAAGAGATTTTTAAATTTTTTTGAGCGATAAAAAAGAGCATAACAATACAGCTGAAAAACACAAATTTTTCAGCTTAAGTG
>CALGRR010000080.1 GCA_937880805.1 uncultured Clostridia bacterium | reverse complement strand
ATATTTGTATTGTTTTTCATAATAGAATTCATCCTTTCCTGTTTTTAACAAAAGTGTCATATGTAAATCTTGCTCCGAGTCTGAAGCCTGATATAAAACTGTCATCATTACTTATTGTTGAAAATTCAATATAAGCACTTACATAGTTTTGAAACAGTTCCTTATCCTCGCCGGCAAGCCTTGCTGTAAGTTGTTCTTCTTTCTCTGCAAAGTTACTCAATTTCTTCTTGAGTTTAGGTGTTAATTCTGAATTGACTTCTTGCGGTTCAATGTTGCCATAGTAAAATTCTTCAATGATATTTGACATTATGTATTCCTCCATATGTTTCTCTATTAAGCAACAGCAGGAGTGCAGAATACTATGTTTGAAGCCGGTTTTACTTATATTTTGAGTAAATCCCTTATGAACACTCGCACCATAAAAACAAAGTCAGGAAACACTAGGTGTTCCCTGGCTTTTTTCTTTGTTCTGTATGGGTTTGTGGGGGTGTGTAAAATTACCTGAATCGAGAAAGTGACGGTTCACCCTATAACCTTTACGGCGGCAAACCGTCGGCAAAACCGACGGCGGAGAGATTATTCACAAAAATCCAATTTCTAACTCTACGCTAGGTAATAGTCAGGAATTTTTGTGTCTATTGCGTTTCAAGACACGGTGTTTTTAGTTAATTCTTATCGCTCTAAACCGTTAAGAATTAACTTTTGTCGGGTGGATTTTGTTTTTTCAATGTATTGTTGTTCAAAAAAACTGAACGGATAAATTTAATTGTATTATGTGTTTATTAACTAAAAAAATCAGGTGCAACGGGAGTATTCCCACTGCACCTGATTATAATTTAGTCAACCTTTTTTATATTATGTTTTATGAATTATGTTGTCAGGTTTCAATAATCTTTACGTCTTATTTCGAGCCGAATATTTCGTCGAGGTTGATATGCTCGTGGAAATGTCCGTGTGCGAACGGGAAAAGAATGATCGAAACTATATTCTCGGTGAAGAACCAAACGATGAATCTGCCAAGGTTACGGAAGAAGCCGTTTGTGTTGCTCAAGGTGTTGCATGCCCAGCAGTCTTCGCCGCTGCCGTCGCAATGCGGGAAATACTTGTGGCATTTTGATGTACCCTTAACAAATCTGTATTCCTCAAGGTCGCAGGAGGTGCATACTCTTCTCTGCTGCTCTTCGGTAAAGAACTTAGCTTCCTTATAGGTTTCCCATTCTGTCCAGGTGTGGCTCTTACCGTCCGCAGGAACGAGAACCTCTTCGCAAACGAGGCAAACCTGGTCTGTTACGCAGGTCATTTCGGGTCCGGGAGTGTGACCGAGAGCATCAATTCTCTCACTTTCAATAAGCTGACCGCAGCGTGTGCAGTTCTTATGTCTTTCACCCGGAGTTTCGCAGGTTGCTTCAAGTGCTGTTGTCCAAACGCCGTCATCGTGACCGAGTGCGGGAATTGTTTCGGATTCAATCGTGCCCTTGCAGATCGTGCATTCCTTAACCTTTTCGCCGTCTGTTGTGCAGGTCGCTTCGAGAACCGTTCTCCAAGCACCGTTATCGTGGTCGTGTGCATCGATAACAACGGGCTCACCGATGAGTGCACCGCAGAGTGCACAGGTCTGCTGCATAAGACCGGCCTGTGTGCAGGTGGGTTGCAGAGTGATTTCCCATTTGCCGGGAATGTGCTCGGATTTTGCGATTTCCCTTGTTTCGAGAACAGCATCGCAGATCGTGCACACATTTTCTTCTCTGCCAACCGCACTGCAGGTTGCTTCCTTAACGGTTATCCATGCCTCTGCGTGTCCGTGAGCGGGAATTATGTTAGTGCCTACAAGCTCTCCGCAATCGGAGCAATACAGATATGATTCACCGTCGTGCGTACAATCGGCTTCCTTGCCGATGACACTTGTGGTTGCACCGTGACCGCTCTTTTCAATTTGCTCCGTTGCATACATTACGTTGCATATTGAGCAGAACAGTCCTTTTTCGCCGTTAGCAACGCAGGTAGGCTCTCTTGTTATGCTTTCGTAGCCGAAAGTATGGGTATGAAGCTCAAATTCCTTGCTTTCAAGTGCGGTGTCGCACATTGTGCAGTAGCGGCTCATCTGACCGTGGTGGTCTGCCGTTGCTTCAAAATCAATCTTCCATACACCTTCGTCATGCTCAAGCTTTTCGATTGTTTCGGAGGAAATAAAGCCAAGACAAACGCCGCAAATATTTTTGATGCTGCCTTCACTTGTGCAGGTGGCGGGGGTTGTGATTGTTACGGGAATATGGTCGAGCTTTGCAACCGACTGTGTATACATTACTCTGCCGCAGGTTACGCAGTTCGCGTGCTGCTCACCTTCTGCGGTGCAGGTGGGAGCAACTGTTGTTTGCCAGGGACCTTCTGCACAGATATGGTCGTGACCCGTTTCGGTTACGTTGATTCTGACCATAGGAGTTGATGAAAGGTTGGAATTCTTGATTTTGCCTTCAGCATCTACCTTGTCATAAAGCGTTTCGTCGATAAGGAATTTTGCATAGTAGGTGCCGGGCTTTGTGCCGGTGAATACCTGATAGTTTGAAACATCATCAAGTGAGCCGCCGTCAACGGAGTCTGTCTGCGTTCCGTCTGCATTGCAAAGAACCCATTCGCCGCCATCGCTGATG
Source organism: uncultured Clostridia bacterium (assembly GCA_937880805.1). GTDB lineage: Bacteria > Bacillota > Clostridia > Oscillospirales > Acutalibacteraceae > CAG-177. The sequence goes on along the minus strand of CALGRR010000080.1, from coordinate 47,025 downwards.
TAGCCGTAGAAGGGAACATTGTGCTTATTAAAGCCTGCTGTTGCAATTTTGCCGAAGTCAACCGTGCCGCCGGGAGCGATACTGTAAACTCCGTCGCCCTCAAGCTGGACAAAGTCAAGATTGTAGAGGGGAACGATGCCGGTAATATCGGTGTTCATGCTGGTTGATACGAATGACATTGTTCCGCCCGATGCGGAAAGAGGAAGAGTGTTTCTGAGATAAAAAACATTTTCCTTGCCTGTAAGGTCAAGACCGTTATTTTGCGTTGAATCAATAATATCGTTCCAGGAAATTGCTTTGAAACGTTTCGAGGCATTGCCGTCATCGTGTTTCTCATAGTATCCGTCGCAGTTGCCGTATGACTCTTCAAAGCCGTCCATATCCTTAAATTTGATTGCGCGGTTATAGAGATTGTCAATGGCCGAAATGCCGCCGGTGCTTGTGTCGGTGCCGAAGCCTATGCATATACCGCCCTGATCATAGCCTGCTGTACTCCAGGATTCTGTTGCTACGCTGTCTGCATAAAATTCGCCGTTCATACCGAAAATGGCAACTTTATAATTAAAGTAAACAGGGCAATCATAATCAAGCTCAACCTCTGTCTGACCAGACTGCTGGCTGATGCCTATTTGTGTATGTGCAGGAAGATTAACCTCTGCAACAGTTTCGGTGGTTGTTTCTTTTGTGAGTGACTCTTCCGTGCCGTAAGCAGTTGAAATTGCCTGTTCAGCAGAGAAGCCGATAGAAACGCTCATTTTTGCATCTGCAACAAGGGGGAAGGAAACTCCGAACTCAGTTGAAACCTCGGTGCTTTGACCGAATGTGTATGTTTCAGATGACTCCATGTAGTTTGAAACCGTTGTTGAAGATGTTTCGCTGTAAGCAGCCGAAACGGTTGTGTCCGAAGCGGAGGGGTTGCTGATAAAACTTGTGTTGGGTGTTCCGTTGGTGCTGTTATATTTTACACCTGGTGCATTGTCTGCTTCAGCAGCATCAAGGCTTTCATATCCTTCTGCCGCGGTGATGAACGCAAGATCGTCATCCGCAAGAGGAATAAGTTCAAAATCATAGAGCACAAGACCGAATGATGAAAATGCAGCTTTGTTTGAACCGCTGCTGTAATCTGTGGTTGTGGCAATATTATAAAGAACAGTTCTGCTATCCGAATTGTTGAGAAGAGGAAAACCGTCCGAACTTCCTGTACAGTATTCTATACATGCGCCTCTGGAAACACCGCCGTTCTGGCCTGAGCGATCAAGAGCGGAACAAATTTCGTTCACCATGCTGTCCTGAACGGCTTTAAGTGTTGTTGTTGTTGCCCATCCGGTGGATTTTGCATAACCCGAACTCCAGGAATTCTCTTTTGAAAGGGCATCCACAACGTTTATATCTATGCTGCTGTTACCGTCATTGGTATAATGCTCGTCATAATTTGAAGAATAACCTAAATTGTTGTTATATCCGAACTCATTGCCCGCACTTTCAAAAATAAGGCTTGCTATGTTAGCCCACGCTCTTGCAAGAGAGGTGCCGTTATGTTCGGCAACAACCAGATTTTTGTAGAGCTCAATGGGAGATATTTCCGACGGGTCAATCGTTGACTCGCCGCCGTTGATGTCATAATAGGTTTTGCCGTCAATGGTAATTTGTTTTATACCAACTCTTTTTCCGTCACGTGTTATAAACTCAATGCTGTCTGCCGCATGAATGTGCGGTGCGGCAATAATCATACATGACATAATGAGAGTTAATGAAAGGGTTATTGCGATAAGCTTTTTGAACAATGATGTTTTCATTTGGTGAAAACCTCCTTATTTTGATGTTTGTTGAATCTTAATTAATATATGTTCCTACTCAAGCATTCTTTCCGTGCAGCCGCAGATACTTATTTCTTTGTCTGCATCAAGATAGCTGATGCAATCGCCGCACCACTCTTCGCTGCGCTCCTTGTTTAACGGAGTGTAGTATTCGCAAGGCTCCTGAATCGCCGTTACAATCGGATTTCCGTCTGCCGTATAGACAGGATTTTTCTTTAAATCGGGGAAAACGGGTAAGGGCTCAACCTTGTCCCTCTCGTTTTCCTCATAATATCCGTAGTGAATATTAAATGTTTTGTTTTCAATACTAATCACCTTGTATAAATCACCCTCACGAGGAATGGTTGCTTTGTGCATTGCATCACCTCTTTTCTGAGGAACAAAAAATTCCTCTGTACTGCCATAACAACAGTATAGAGGAATTTTTTTGAAAAAACATCGCTATTTTTAACCGATTTTTGAGCTATATTTTTTCAGATGTATGCTCCCAAATCAAGGCGGTTTTTTGCACCGGTCTTATTCTTCGCCTGAATAATGAGCGCATTTACCGTGTGTGCGGAAAGCGAAAGCTGTTTTGCAATTTCCGCATTTGAAAGACCGAACGCCGCAAGGCGGGCAATTTCACGCTCACGCACCGTAAGCGATGCGGAAACATTGTTTTTGAGCACGGCATTATGAAGCTTGGTCCAGCCTATGTGAAGCTGTTTGTGAAGCTCTTTGACTTTTTTGAGAGCCTCAGCATCTGCCAATGCAAGCCTTTCGTCAAGAAACAAACCAAGCTGTCTGCGATACTCAACAAGAGGTTCGTAAAGCTTATCGGGCAGAGCAAGTGCGATGGCTTTATCAATATGTAATGCAGCTCTTTTGTCATCGCCGGATTGATGGTAAGCAATTCCGCAAAGCAGGCGAAGATATATTTCGGCAATAACAATTTTATCCGTAACCATCTGCGTAATCATAGGCTCCGTTATGTAGGGCAAGGTTTTCATAAGACCCAAACCGTTTATGTCATCGAATTTAATGTTTCCGAGTGCAAGCTCTTGTGCATTAACCAAAAGATGTTTTACATAGTATACTCTTGCGGCAGGGTGTGCATCGTGCGGCAGATTATTAAAACAACCCCGTTTAAACCAATCCGGAAAATCCCTTGTTTCACGGATTGAACTGTCCGCTGCGGCAACGGAAAGCGTGACAATATCACGGTCTGCATCATCCTTGCAGGGTGCTTCGTAAAGATGGTTTTTCGCCTTATGCCACATCTGCAAATCGCCCTTCCACATTGCACAAAGAGCAAGCAGCATGCCGCCCGAAATAACGGCATAAAATCCGCTGTGATTTTCAAGAAAGTAGTTTGCATAGTCATAAACCTTGTCTATTTCACCACGGCTGTATGCGATTTCAGCGGCAAAAAGCGCTTGTGCTTCGGGATGAAAGGACAAAGCATCCATGCATTCATCCGCAGTTCCGGGAGTATTATATAAATCCGTCATGACAAGGAACGGACTTTTACGAACAAGTGGTCTGTGCACCGCCTCGTTTTCCTTAACCTCTTTGCGTCTTTTGTCGGCAGGTCTTTGTGCATCGGCAGGAATCATCCAGCTTGCTCCGAATCGAACTGCGCCCGTTATTTTGCCGAGCTTGCAAAGATTTTGCACACCCCTGACCGACATATTCCACTTTTCCGCTGTTTGCTGAACGGTTAACATATCTGTTTTCATACCTGCCACCTCACACATTGTGCGTTTTTACGCATAATATCCGATTTCATTATAATGCGTCCTTGCGCACAATGCAAGTATTTTATTTCAATTTGTTATAAGCACTGTAACTATCCTAGGCATTTGCCTTGTTAAGCAACAGATTTGTCCCCTCAAATCCGCAATTAAGGGGATTTTATCCATAATACCTCGAAGAAACTCGCCGGATTGACTTGCATATTTTAAGAACAAATCATTTTCTTCTTCGGTTAATTTTGAGGTAAGCTGTTCTTCGGTTTGCGACAGCGCATCTAACTTCTTCTTGATTTCCGCCTTCAGTTCTGTTATACTTTCTTGGGGTTCAATGTTTCCGTAATAAAATTCTTCAATAAAATGTGACATAACAATCTCCTTGTAATTAAGTTGTTATTTTCAGCAAAGGTACAAGTGCAGAATATGTATGTTACTGCCGATAAACATTTATTTTATTGAATCCGTTATTAACAATCGTACCAGACAGCGCCTCTTGCGAGGCTAAGATAAGAGATAATATTGAATAATAATAGATAATAGCGAACGAAGTTTTTTGGGTGCTGTTTGTATTATTATCTATTCTTTATTATCTTTTATCTGTTACCTTATATCTTACCAAGGTGAAAAAATGATGCGAGAAAACAGTTTATGGCAAAAAGCTAAAAACATTCAAATCCAAATATCGAATGACATTTTGCCTGGTTTTGACATTGGGTTTGACAGTAAAATCCCTTCTGAAACGCAAAAGGAATTGCGTAATTTTGTAGATTGGGTTGAGAACAACTTCAACATACCCGTTACACTTTGGGTTGATTTTGAATATAAGCATTATTTGGTTAAAAGAGACGGGAAAAGGGTAGGTTACTTATTTTATTGGTCGGATTTTTCGCCTTATCCCGTATTTCAAAACAAAACTGATATTCCTGAAATCAAATTGCCTGTCAGAACAGAATACAGCACAATGGATGAAATTTTGGGTTCGTTTATCGAAGCTGTTACAGATTATTTTGCTTGGATATGTAATGTAATCAGCGAAGATTATGAATTAGACGAAGAAGAAAAAAATGAAATACTTCAAGCTTATTTGAATTCAAAAAAACAAGAATATTAAATCCGTTATCAACAATCGTACCAAACAGTGCCTCTTGCGAGGCTGAGATAAGAGATAATATTGAATAAATAACAGATAATAGTGAACGCAGAAAAATCGGGCACTGTTTGTATTATTATCTATTCTTTATTATCTCTTCTCTATTATTAAAACAAAGGCGTTGCCTCAAATCAGAGGCAACGCCTTTGTTATATTATTTTATCTTCTCAATAACTTCGCCTGAGGAGGGCTTTGTTTTGTTGATAAATTCCTGAACGGCTTCTGCCGAGGGCATTGCTGCGGAGCAGCTGTGTGCCGAAACAAGCATTGATGCCGATGCGGTTGCAAATTCAAGTGCATCGGGAACGCTCTTGCCATTGAGGAGCGAATAAATGAATGCGGAGGCATAGCCGTCGCCGCCGCCGAAGCCCTTGAGCATCTTTACGGGGAAGGGCTTAACCTTGTATGCCGAGCCGTCATCAAGATAAGCAACAGAGCCTTCCTTGCCGTGCTTGATAATAACGATTTTGTTGCCGTATGAGAACCAGCGTGCGGCGGATTCTTCATCGGATGCACAAACTCCCTCAATAGCTTCCGTGAGGTCAAATTCCTCTCTTGAACCGAGAACAATATCGCTGTTCTTTGCGGCGATTGAATAATAGAGCGAAATCTCGTCTTTATTCTTCCAGGTGTAGCTTCTGTAGTCAATATCAAAAATAACAACAACGCCGTTTTTCTTTGCAAGGAAAAGGGTTTTGAGTGCAGCTTCTCTTGAAGGGCTTGCACAGAGTGCCGTGCCCGAAATAACAACAGCCTTTGCCTGCTTTATATATTCTTCGTCAACATCGTCAACGCAAACCTGAAGGTCTGCAACTCCGTCACGGTACATAAGGATGCTGCTCTGTGTGGGGCTTAAAATTTCGGTGAAGGTAAGACCGAGGTTTTCACCGTTTTCGCATCTGAAAACGTGAGAAACATCAATGCCGTCTGCCTTGAAATAATTCTCAACATAATCGCCGAACTGATCGTCCGAAACTCTTGCGATGAATCCGCATTTTGCACCGAGTCTTGCAAGACCGACTGCAATGTTTGCGGGCGAACCGCCAACATATTTATTGAAATTGCTGCTCTCCGAAAGAGGCTTGTTCATATCTGTGGGGTTAAAGTCGATTGCGATTCTGCCTATGGGGATAACATCAAGGGGCTTCTTTTCGTCAAATTTAATGTAGCTCATTTTTCTTTCCGTCCTTTCAGGCTTTTCCGGCACAGCCGAATATTTCGATATGTTTCATTGCGTTATTGTATGCACCTTCAACCTCTGCACCCTGCAGGTCATAATATCCTTTGATTGCATTGTTTTCATAAGCGTTACGAACGCTTTGTTCAACGCTGTCAAAGGTTGCGGTTGCAATATTGATTTTATGAATTCCGAGGGAAATGCACTTTCTGAAATCTTCGGGTGAGATTCCCGTGCCGCCGTGAAGCACAAGGGGAACGGGCACGAGAGATACCGTTTTTTCAAGAATATCAAATCTCAGCTTCGGGGTTTCTTTGTAGTTACCGTGGGCATTGCCTATGGCAACGGCAAGAGCGTCAACCCTGCTTTTTTCAAAGAATTCGGCAGCCTGAACGGGTGAAGTGCAGTTGATTGCAATATCCTCGCTTCCGTCTTCACTTCCGCCAACGCAGCCTATTTCGCCCTCGCAGTCGGCATTGTATTCATTTGCAAGAGCCTTGATTTCGGCGGTCATTGCTGCGTTTTCATCAAACGGAAGATGCGAGCCGTCAAACATAACGCTTGTGAAGCCGAGGTCAAGAGCCTGCTTTATTTTTTCTTTGGTTTTTCCGTGGTCAAAATGCACCGCAACGGGAACATTTGCGTTTTTTGCGGCGGCAACCATAAGCGGACCTATCAGCTCAAGCGGAGAATGGTTGAGTCTTACCTCTGCTATCTGAATTATTGCGGGGCTTTTTGTTTCTTCAAGAGCCCTGATAACTCCGAGAACCATTTCCATATTTGCAACGCTGAAGCTGCCGACGGCATAGCCGTTCTTTTGGGCATCGGCGAGCAGCGTGCTCATTTTAACAAGAGGCATTATTTTTCCTCCTTTTTATTATAAACCGCCGCACATACCGCACTTGTAAGCGGAAGAGTGAGCAGCATTCCGAGGCTTCCTGCAAGAGCCTGAAGAATTTCGGCAATAATCATTTCTTTGTTGATAACCTGCTCAAGGCTTGCGTTATATGCCGCAAGCAGAAGCACGCTCGTGAGCGAGCTGCCGATATATGCAAGCACAAGGGTGTTTGCCATTGTGCCCATCATATCTCTGCCTATGGTGAAGCCTGATTTCATAAGCTCACCCGAGCTTATTGAGGGGGATTTTTCTTTCAGCTCATAAAGCGATGAAGAAATAGACATCGAAACGTCCATAACCGCACCGAGGGCACCCACTATAATCATTGCAAAAATAATTGCTTTGAGATTTATGGGGTTATCGGGATAAAGCTGATAAAGATAAACCGATTCCTCTTCAAGCAGACCCGTCATATTAAGAAATTTATCGGTTATAACAACAACCAGTCCCGAGCAGAAAACGCCGCTTATGCAACCTATAGCGGCACAGAGCGCTTTGAGATTATATCCGCTGATTATGCTGAGTGTCATAACCGTTATATAGATACAAACAATGATTGACCAAAGATAAATATTGTGTCCGTTAAGTATTGCGGGGATAAGAACAAGAAAAACCGCAAGGCAGGTAAATCCCAAAGAAATAACGGTTTTTAAGCCCTGCATTTTTGCGAAAACAACTATCAGCACGCAGAAGATTGCAAGCAGCCACAAAAGGGGAGTTATCCTTATGAAATCTCCGAAATAATACTGCTGAATGCCGTCTTGTGTGTAGCCCTCAACAAGCACCTTGTCGTTCTGCTCAACCTGACGGGGGCTGAAAGCATACGCTTTGTCAATTTCCTGAATAACATCAAGGGTTTTTCCTTTCAGCTCGGTGTTGAGTGCCTGCGCTTTGAAGGTAACGGTTACAAACTCGTTTTCGCCGCTGACATTATCTTTTTTTACATCAACAACACGAAGAACCCTTGCTCTTATAACCGAGCCTTCCATCTCGCCCTTGAAAACGGAATTGCCGCCCGCAATAAAGAAATATGCCGCCAAAACAAGCAGGGCAGAAACAAGAACTGTTGCTATCTGCTGAACTGTCCGTTTGTTTTTCATAGCATACCTCCGTTATAAATATTGAAATACACATTCGTGTATGAAATATTGTTTTACAATATGAAACTCTCGCTGATGCTCGAATAAAATATGCTGTTGCATATTGTGGATAGGCTCCGCCTATGACCGAATATATAATGGGTAAGGGCGAAGCCCTTCCGCAACTCTGCGTTCTGCACTCATCACTCAAAACACAGACCCTTATTACGAATCAGAAATTGACTCTTATACAAAACAGTATATCACTAAACCGATAAAATCTCAATAGATTTTAAACTATATTTTTGTTGACATTTTAATAGGTTGACTATAAAATATATTATGTATATCTATAAATTAAAATGGGGGATATTATGCTGGAGCTTGTTTTGCAGGTATCGCATTATATGCTGCCGGTTCTTGCGGCGGCAATACTTATTCTGTGCATTTCTGCTCTTTTCAAACGCAGGCAGCCGCCTCTGGGCAAAGCAAGGCTTGTCAACACGGCAAACGGCGATTCTTTTCAGCTGATAACCCGTGAAACCTCTGTGGGCAGGCAGAAAAACTGCGATATAATTCTGAATTACCCAACCGTATCAAGAGTTCAGGCTGTTATTGTTTGCTCAAACAAGGGCTGGTATATAACGGCGGTCAGCTCGGGCGGCGGTGTTGCGGTTAACGGCAAAAAGATTGAAAAGAAAGAATTTCTTAAAACGGGCGATAAAATAACGCTCGGCAGCATAAATCTTATATTTGAAAACAAGAAGGATTAGTTTAATGAAAACTCTGACACTCGTCAACGGTCTTCGCATCGTTCTGGATAAAATTGAAAATCTAAGAACCTGTGCTTTCGGTGTTATGGTTGCAAGCGGTTCGGGCTATGAAACACCCGAAACGGCGGGCACATCTCATTTTATAGAGCATATGCTTTTCAGGGGCACGCAAAAGCGAACGGCACTTGAGCTTGCGGTTGAAATGGATGAAATAGGCGGCAGAATGAATGCCTACACAACCTCTTCGCTCACCTATTTCTATGCACACACTCTCACAGAGCATCTGCCAAAGGCAATGGATATTATTTGCGATATGATTATGAATTCAAAGCTTTCCTCCGAGGATGTTGAGCTTGAAAAAGGCGTTATCAAGGAAGAAATCGCAATGTATAAGGACAGCCCCGAGGATGTTTGCCTTGATACTTATTACGAGAACATATGGAAAGGCAGTCCGCTTGCAAACAATATTCTCGGCACGGTTGAAAATATTGAAGCAATGACCCGCGAAAAGCTTCAGGCACATATGAAAGAATTCTATGTGCCCGAAAGAATGATTGTTACCGTAAGCGGCAATTTCGATGAAGAAAGCGTTCTTCAGATATGCGAAGGCTACTTCGGAAAAATGGAGAACACGGGTAACACCGTTGTTTTCCCAACCGCAGTTTATCAGCCGCAGATTGTAACGGTTGAAAAGGATTTTTCTCAAAATCAGCTTATTCTCGGCTTCAACGGCGTTACTCTTGAAAACAAGAGAGAATGCAGAATTGCGGATTATGTTTCGTCAATTCTTGCGGGCAGCTCATCTTCAAGGCTTTTTCAGAATTTAAGAGAAAAGCTGGGTCTTGTTTATTCGGTAGACAGCACCAATGCCTGCCACCCAAAAACGGGGCTTATGCTTATTGATATGGGTCTTAGCCGCAAATCCGAGAAAAAGGCTATAAGGGAAACGCTTAAAATTCTTGAAGCTTTTCCTTCGGATATAACCGAAAGAGAGGCTGCCGTAACAAGAGAGCATATTGTTTCAAGCTTTGTTATGGGCGGCGAGAGCGTAACGGCAAGAGCCTCAAAAAACGCAAGAAGCCTTTTGAATTACGGCTTTATTGAGCCCGATGAAAGCAGAATTGAATCCATACGCTCAATAACGGTTGATGAGGTGCGTGAGCTTTCAGGCAGAATTTTTGATTTGAAAAACATTTCGCTGTGTGCGGTAGGTAAAGTGCATACGCAGGAAGAATATAAAGAGTATCTGAACTTATAAAGAAAGAAGATTTTTGAAATGGTTAACAGAAAAGAAGCAAACCGCATTGTCGTTAAGGTTGGCACATCAACTCTTACCTATGATACGGGCAAAATAAACATCCGCAGAATGTCAAAGCTCGCACAGGTTTTGAGCGACCTTAAAAACGGCGGAAAAGAGGTTGTGCTTGTAACCTCGGGTGCAATCGGAGTGGGCGTTGGCAAGCTCGGTCTTAAAGAAAGACCCAAGGATACCCCGGGTAGGCAGGCGGCGGCAACCGTGGGTCAATGCGAGCTTATGTTCCTTTATGATAAATTTTTCAGCGAATACGGCAACATAATCGGTCAGCTTCTCGTTACAAGGAGCGACTTTGAAAATGATGAAAGGCACACAAATCTTCACAACAGCTTTATGAAGCTGTTTGAATACGGTGCAATTCCCGTTGTTAACGAGAATGACAGCGTTGCCGTTGAAGAAATCGTTTTCGGCGATAACGACAGTCTTTCAGCTCACGTTGCAAAAATCGTTGATGCGGATTTGCTTGTTATTCTTACAGATATTGACGGCCTTTTCAGTGCAAATCCCAGAGAGGATGAAAATGCCGTTCTTATTCATAATGTTGATAAAATTGATGACGAAATTCTTGCTCTTGCGGGCGGAAGCGGAACAAGCAGAGGCACGGGCGGAATGATAACGAAGCTTCACGCGGCACAGATTGCAACCGAGGCGGGCATTGATACCGTTGTTATGAACGGCTCCGACCCCGAGGAGCTTTATAAGCTGCTTGACGGCAGACAGACGGGAACTCTTTTCAGAGCACAGAGGTGATAAAAATGAGCGATATGATAAAAATCGGTGAGCGTTCAAAGGCGGCACAGAGAATTCTTGCTTCTGCGGGTGCGGCGGCAATAGACAAGGCACTCAATGCCGTTGCAAACGCTCTTGTTAAAAACGAAAAATTCATTCTTGAAGAAAATGCAAAGGACATCAGAGCAGGCAGGGATTCGGGTCTTTCAGAGGCTCTTATTGACAGACTGACTCTCACTTCCGACAGAATTTCTTCAATGGCAAAGGGTCTTGAGCAGGTTGCCGCAAGCGAAAATCCCGTTGGCAGAGTGCTCTGGGGCGAAACAAGACCCAACGGGCTTAAAATTGAAAAGGTTGCCGTGCCTATCGGCGTTATTGCCGTTATTTTTGAGGCAAGACCCAATGTTACCGCAGATGCTGCGGCAATCTGCCTCAAGGCGGGCAATTCAGTTATTCTCAAAGGCGGCAAGGAAGCAATAAATTCAAATATGGCTATTGCCCGTGTTATGCGTGAAGCACTTGCCGAAAGCGGCTTGCCCGAGGATTGCATTATTCTTATTGAAAATATTTCAAGGCAGGCGGCAACAGAGCTTATGAGGCTCAACGGCTATGTTGATTTGCTTATTCCCAGAGGCGGTGCGGGTCTTATCCGTTCGGTTGTTGAAAATGCAACCGTTCCCGTAATTGAAACAGGTGTCGGCAACTGCCACGTTTATATTGATAAGGATGCCGACCTTGAAATGGCGGCAAAGGTTGCGGTTAATGCGAAAACATCAAGAGTTTCGGTTTGCAATGCCTGCGAAAGCCTGCTTATCCATAAGGATGTTGCAGAAATTTCTCTTCTTTCAATCGGTGACAGATTAAAGGAAAAGGGCGTTGAAATCAGAGGTGATGAGGCGGTCTGCGAAATTCTTCCCTATGCCGTTCCCGCAAGCGAAGAAGATTGGGCAACCGAATATCTTGATTATAAAATCAGCGTGAAAATCGTTTCGGATATTGATGAAGCCATTGAGCACATTGCAAAATACGGCACGGGTCACAGCGAAGCGATAATCACAAACAGCTATAATGCAAGCGAAAAATTCAAAGCTCAGGTTGATGCGGCGGCGGTTTATGTCAATGCCTCAACAAGATTTACCGACGGCGGCGAATTCGGCTTCGGTGCGGAAATAGGCATTTCAACCCAGAAGCTTCACGCAAGAGGCCCTCTCGGCGTTAACCATATGGTGAGCGAAAAATATGTTATCAGCGGCAACGGACAGATAAGATAAGGAGGCTGCGGATTTGGAAAACGCAAAAAAGAAAAACAAGCTGTCTTTTTTTGTGGGCGTTATTGCAATCATTCTTGCGGTAATCGGAGCGATAACGGTTATCGGTTTTATTTCGGATACCGTTAAGGATTTAACGGATAACACCAAGCAGAAAAAAGAATATGAAAAGTTCCTTACTCCCGTTGTTATGTTTGACCCTGACCCGTTTGATGACCTTAATCAGGCGGATGTTTCCCAGCTTGTAAACAGTGCCGTCTGGGCACTTCTTATGAGCGATGAGGGAACGGAGCAATATTCATATTCAGAGGGTGAAACTTTCGGCATTGTTGTGCCCCAGGCAGATATTGAAAAACATTTTGAAAGCCTTTTCGGTAACGAAATAAACCTTGCTTCAATGCATTCATCAATCGATATGAGCGGTTATGATATTACTTATGATGCCGCTTTGCAGAGCTATATTCTGCCGGTTACGGGTATTGAATCCGCCTATACACCGAAGGTTTATGAAATAGAAAAGCAGGGCAGCTCACGCATTTTAACCGTAGGATATATCGGCAATAAGGCGTGGGTTCAGCTTGAAGACGGTGAATATACCGCACCCGAGGCAGATAAATATATGAAAATAACCCTTCGTGAAAGAAGCGGCGGAATGTATATTTCTTCAATTCAGGCTGCCGACGGTCAGGAAATTGCGGTTCAGAAAACCGAGCCCTCAAGACCGCCCGAAACTGAAGAAACAACAACTGTGCCCGTAACGGAGGCTGTCAGCGAAACAGAAACAACTGAACCTCTGACCGATGAAAACGGCGAGGTTGTAACAGAAGAAACATCGGAAGAAGAAACCGATGAATAGTTTTTTAGGATGATTAAAGATGAAATTCTTTGAAAAACACGCAAAGGCTCTTGAGTTTGATAAGGTTCTTGAGCGTCTTGCGGAGTTTACAAGCTGTGAGGATGCCCGATATGAGGCACTTCACCTGAAGCCCGAAACAAACCTTGATATGGCAAGGGCGTTGCTTGCACAAACAGCAGATGCACATATGCTGCTTGCACGCTTCGGCGGCCCTTCCTTCGGCGGGCTGAAAAATGTTAATAACGCACTCAGCAGAGCTAATGCGGGCAGCGTGCTCAACACAAAGGAGCTGCTTGATATAGCAGGAGTTCTGCGAGTTATACGCACACTTTCTCAATGGAGAGCATCCAATGCGGGAGTGCAATGTGTGCTTGACCCGATTTTTAACGCACTCACTCCCAATAAATATCTTGAAACCGCAATTTTCAGTGCAATTATCAGTGAGGATGAAATCTCGGATAACGCATCGCCTGCTCTTGCCGATATAAGACGCAAAATCCGTTTTCAGGAGGCAAAGGTAAGAGAGCAGCTTGAAAAATTCACCCGTTCGCAGGCACATTCAAAGTATTTGCAGGAAAACATCATTACCCAGCGAAACGGCAGATATGTTGTGCCCGTAAAGAGTGAATACAGAAGTGAAATTGCAGGCCTTGTTCACGATACCTCGTCAAGCGGTGCAACGGTTTTCGTTGAGCCGATGGCGGTTGTTGAGGCTAATAACGAAATAAGAGTTCTGCAGACAAAAGAAAGAGAAGAGATTGAAAAAATTCTTTATGAGCTTTCTGTTTCTGCGGGCGAATTTGCCGACAGCATTAAAAACAGCTATGAATGTGCACTTGAGCTTAACCTGATTTTTGCAAAAGCACAGTATGCCTACAGAATAAAGGGCTGCCCTCCTGTGCTTAACGATAAGGGTATAATCAATCTGCGTGCGGCAAGGCATCCGCTTATTGACCCCAAAAAGGTTGTGCCCGTTGATATTATGCTCGGCAAGGATTTTGATACCCTTGTTATTACGGGCCCGAATACGGGAGGTAAAACCGTTTCAATAAAAACGCTCGGCTTGCTTTCAATGATGGCAATGTGCGGTCTTATGATTCCTGCGGGCGACAGAAGTGAGATTTCGGTGTTTACCGAAATTCTTTCCGATATAGGCGATGAGCAGTCAATCGAGCAGTCGCTTTCAACCTTCTCTGCCCATATGACAAACATTATTAATATAATGGAAACTGCGGGCGAGGGAAGCCTTGTGCTCATAGATGAGCTCGGTGCGGGCACAGACCCCGTTGAGGGTGCGGCACTTGCAATGGCGGTGCTCGAAGCTCTTCACTTCAAAGGGGCAAAAATTGCCGCAACAACCCACTATGCGGAGCTTAAAGCCTATGCACTTGAAACCCCGAGAGTTGAAAACGGATGCTGCGAATTTGATGTTTCAACCCTCCGACCCACCTACAGATTGCTTATAGGCGTGCCCGGCAAATCAAACGCACTCGCAATAAGCGAAAAGCTGGGGCTTGATATGGCGGTTATCGAAAGAGCACAGGAGCTTGTTTCCGCAGAAAACAAGGAATTTGAAAATGTTGTTGACCGCCTTGAAGAAACAAGAATAAAAATGGAAAGCGAATATGACAGAGCTCGCTCTCTTGCCGAAAAAGCAGACAGAGAAAAGGCAGAAGCCGAAAAGCTGAAAGCGGAGGTTGCAAAGCTTCGTGAGCAGGAGATGGAAAAAGCACGCTCGCAGGCACTCCGTGTTGTTGAGCAGGCAAAGCGTGAGGCTTATTCTCTTTTGCAGGAGCTTGAAAAGCTGAAGAAAGAGCAGCAGAAGGCAAAGGATGCCGCAGAGCTTGCAAGGCGTGCAAAGGCACTTGTTAAAAAAGGCGTTGAGGCAATAGATTCTGCAGCAGACCCGATTATAGGCATTGATGACGATGATGAGAATTATGTTCTTCCCAGACCCCTTGTCAAGGGCGATAATGTAATTATCAGGGATATAGGAAAAACTGCTATAGTTATTTCTCCTGCCGATAAAAACGGCAATGTTGAGGTGCAGGCAGGCTCAATCAAAACAAGAGTCAGGCTTGCAAATCTGCGTCTTTGCGAAAAACAGCCCAAGAAGCAGGCACCCAAATCAACCGTTAAAATGCAGGGCGAGAGCAGACTTAATCTTGCTGCTTCAACAAGGCTTGATTTAAGAGGAATGACTGTTGATGACTGCCTCATTGAGCTTGACAGATTTATTGACCAGGGGCTTCGCACGGGTCTTAATGAGTTTACCATTGTTCACGGCAAGGGCACGGGTGCCCTTCGCACGGCGGTAACAAGGTATCTTAAAGCATCTCCCTATGTAAAAACGAGCAGACTCGGTCTTTACGGCGAGGGCGAAGACGGCGTAACGATTGTTACTCTGAAATGATTTGTAAAGCTATACGCCTTTACAAAAAACGGAAAAACCGAATTTTTCAAAAAAGTTTTCCACACTGAAAATGTGGAAATGTGGATACATCTTGTGTCAGCATATCCAAAGCCTACACAAATTATGGGCTTAAATAAGTTCTTCACCCCGAAATAGGGGGTAAAATGTGGAAAAGAGGTTAAAAATAAAGAAAAATTCCACTTGACAAGCGTATCTTTTTTTAGTATAATAACGACCTGTAAAGCAAAGAAACTTTACAGGTCGGCTGTTTTTTAGCCGCAAGCCAAGGGCTTCGGCAGATAACCGGCTTGTTTTTTTGGCGTTTTTTTAAATATGCAAAAGCATATTTCATTCAAGCGTAAGCGAGAATTTCATATTGTATAACATTATTTCATACACAAATGTGTATTTCATTACATTAGAGAGGAGGGTCAGATTTGGCAAAGAATTATGATATAGCAATTCTCATCGATTTCTACGGTGAAATGCTTACCGCAAAGCAGCGTGATTTTTTGGAATACTATTATAATGACGACCTTTCTCTTTCCGAAATTGCAGAAAACGAGGGCATAACCCGCCAGGGTGTGCGTGATGCAATCAAGAGAGCCGAAACCCAGCTTCAGGATATGGAAAACCGCCTGGGTATGGCAAAAAGATTTGAAGAGATGCGTGAAGGTCTGAATGAGATTATCAGTTATTCAAATCAGATAGCAGAGCATAATCTGCGTCACAGCCTTTCAAAGGAAATCAATGATTACAGCGTTCGCATCAAAGCGGCGGCAATGACCTTGCTTGAAAGCTGATTAATACATACTTTTAATATATAGAGCAAAGGAGAGTGAAAAAATTGGCATTTGAAGGTCTTTCAGACAGACTTGAAGCTGCGTTTAAAAACCTTAAAAGCAAGGGCAGCCTTACCGAGTCCGATGTCCGCAGTGCAATGCGTGAGGTTCGTATGGCTCTTCTCGAGGCCGACGTTAACTATAAAGTTGCCAAGGATTTCACAAACACCGTAACCGAAAAGGCAATCGGCGAAAAAGTTATGGAAAGCCTCACTCCTTCGCAGATGGTTATTAAAATCGTTCGTGAAGAACTTGTTGCTCTTATGGGCGGAACAAATAGCCGCCTTGCCTATGCAAATCATCCGCCAACAGTTATTCTTATGTGCGGCTTGCAGGGCTCGGGTAAAACAACTCATTGTGCAAAGCTTGCACTTATGCTTAAAAATCAGAACCACAGACCTATGCTTGCAGCCTGCGATATTTACAGACCCGCAGCTATCAAGCAGCTCCAGGTTGTTGGTGAGCAGGTGGGTGTTCCCGTTTTTGAAATGGGTCAGACATACCCCGTAAGAATTGCAAGAGAGGCAATCAGTTATTCAAAAGAACACGGCCACGATTATGTTATTCTCGATACAGCGGGCCGTCTTCATATAGATGAGGAGCTTATGAACGAGCTTAAATCGGTCAAGGCCGAGGTTAAGCCTCACGAAATACTTCTTGTTGTTGACGCAATGACAGGTCAGGATGCCGTTAATGTTGCAACATCATTTGATGAGGCACTCGGCATTGACGGACTTATTCTCACAAAGCTTGACGGTGATACCCGAGGCGGTGCAGCTCTTTCGGCAAGAGCCGTAACGGGCAAGCCCATTAAGTTTGTGGGTACGGGCGAAAAGCTTGAAAATCTTGAGAGCTTCCACCCCGACAGAATGGCTTCCAGAATTCTCGGTATGGGCGATGTGCTCTCGCTTATTGAAAAAGCGGAAATGGCAATCGATGAAAAGAAAGCCGAGGAGCTCGAAAAGAAGCTGCTTCAGAATAAGTTTGACCTTAACGATTTGCTTGACCAGTTTGACCAGATTCGCAAAATGGGCTCAATTCAGGATTTGCTTGCAATGATACCGGGCATCGGTAACAAGGCAAAGGATATTGAGGTTGACGAAAAGAAATTTGACCGTATGAAGGCAATTATCTATTCGATGACCGAGAAGGAAAGAACAAATCCCGATATTATCAACCCCTCAAGAAAAAAGAGAATTGCAGCGGGCTCGGGTCAGAGCATTGAAGAGGTTAACCGACTTCTTTCACAGTTCAGGCAGATGCAGAAAATGTTCAAGCAGTTCGGCGGAAAGAAGGGCGGCAAACGCCGCAGAAAATCTTCATTCCGTATGCCCAAGGGCTTTGACCCTTCACAGTTAGGAATGTAATTCGGCAAAGCCGATGCATTATATAAGGCACAACCCCGATGGTTGTCAAAAATTTATTTTCATATATTATTTTTTGGAGGAATTTAAAATGGCAGTAAAAATCAGACTTCGCCGTATGGGCGCAAAGAAGGCTCCCTTCTACCGTATCGTTGTTGCAGATTCAAGATATCCCCGTGACGGCAGATTCATCGAGGAAATCGGCACATACAATCCCGTTGCTACCCCCACAGAGGTTAAGGTAGATGCTGAAAAGGCAAAGCAGTGGATTGCTAACGGTGCACAGCCCACAGATACAGTTAAGGCTCTTCTCAAAAAAGAAGGCGTTCTTTAATTCGCAGTTTCTGAGAGGTAACCAATGAAAGATTTACTTATCAGCATCGCTCAGGGTCTTGTTGATAACCCCGATGCGGTAACTGTAACTGTTGATGAGCCTGCAGAAGACGGAACTGTTGTTTATCATCTTCACGTAAGCGAAGAGGATATGGGCAGAGTTATCGGCAAGCAGGGCAGAATTGCAAAAGCAATCCGCACTGTTATGCGTGCAGCTGCAACTCGTCAGAGTGCAAGGGTTGTTGTAGAAATTGATTAAGAGCTTTCTCGAAATCGGTGAAATAGTCGGAACCCACGGGGTACGCGGTGAAATCCGTGTTAACCCCTGGTGCGACACACCCGATTTTATGACTAAATTCAAAACCTTATATTTTGACAGCAATGGAGGCTGTGCGGTGCAGGTTAAGTCTGCAAGACCGCACGGCAACATTGTTTTGTTAACAATTAATGATGTTGACTCCGTTGAAAAGGCACAGAAGCTTCGCGGCAAGGTGCTCTATATGAAACGAAGCGATGCAAAGCTTCCCAAGGGCAAATATTTCATTGCAGAGCTTATCGGCTGCAGGGTTTTTGATGCAGACGATGAAAGCAAGTGCTACGGCACTCTCACCGATGTGAGTCCCACGGGTGCAAACGATGTCTGGCATATAACGGATGAAGGCGGCAGGGAATATCTTATTCCCGCAATTCCCGATGTTGTTATTTCAACGGATGTTGAAA
The DNA here is from genome assembly GCA_937880805.1 of uncultured Clostridia bacterium. Lineage (GTDB taxonomy): Bacteria > Bacillota > Clostridia > Oscillospirales > Acutalibacteraceae > CAG-177. The sequence continues at coordinate 28,561 of CALGRR010000080.1, read as the reverse complement.
ATGACAGCATAATCATCAGACCCCTGAAAGGTATTTTTGACGATGAGGATTGATATTTTAACTCTGTTTCCCGAAATGTGTATGAGCGTTCTGAGCGAAAGCATTATAGGCAGAGCAAGAGAAAACGGCAGCGTTGAAATAAACTGCCGCAATATAAGAGATTACACTCTTGATAAGCATAACAGAGTTGATGATGCTCCCTACGGCGGAGGTACGGGAATGATAATGCAGACCCAGCCGATTTATGATTGCTTTATGTCGCTTTGCGAAGAAACGGGCAAAAGACCTCATCTTATCTATCTTTCTCCGCAGGGCAAAACGCTCACGCAGGAGAGGGTAAAAGAGCTTGCAACGCTTGATAACATCGCTCTTCTCTGCGGCCACTACGAGGGCATCGATCAGAGAATAATTGATGAAATCGTTGACGAGGAAATATCAATAGGCGATTATGTTTTGACGGGCGGTGAATTGCCCGCACTTGTGCTTGCCGACAGCATTTCAAGGATGCTGCCCGGAGTGCTTGCAAATGAGGATGCGTTCACTCTTGAAAGCCATTATTCGGGCTTGCTGGAGCATCCGCAATATACAAGACCTTTTGAGTGGCACGGTGAAAAAGTGCCCGACGTGCTTATTTCGGGGCACCACGCCAATATTCAGAAGTGGCAGCGTGAGCAGAGCTTAAAACGCACATACGAACGCAGACCCGATTTGCTTGAAAAAGCAGAGCTAACAAAAAAGGATATTGAATATCTTGATAAGATAAAATGACCGCAGAGCAAATGATGGGTGTCCGTAAAACAGTTCCAGTCCCGGCAGGATTATCTGCCGAGACTGTTCTTGTATATATTACAGTCACATGATAAAATAGTTCATATAGGCAGATAAATAAGAATTTGACGGAGGATTCATTATGGAAATATCAGTTTGTAAACTAACACATGAATTATTGGAAGATTGGTTATCTTATTTTGATAAAGATGCATTTTCAGACAATGATGAATGGTGCGGATGTTATTGTATGTGCTATCATTGGGATAGTGAGTTGCAAAAGAAGCGAGCTTGGAATTGCGATAGAGATTGCGCTAAGTTCAATAGAGAACAAGCAATCAACTTCATAAAAAGCGGTCGCATGCAGGGATATTTAGCATATGTTCAAGGAAAGGTTGTTGGATGGTGCAATTCGAATAATAAAAAAGCGTACATTAACGTCAATTTTAATTTTGCAGAAGAAGTACCTGACAACGGTGAAAAAATCAAATCCATCGTTTGCTTTTCTGTTGCACCAAAATATAGGGGATGTGGCGTTGCCACCGCCTTGCTTGAATATGTATGTAAGGATGCAAAAGTCGATGGATTTGATTTGGTAGAAGCGTATCCATTTGCACACAATGAAAATCATGCTTATCACGGCCCTTTATCTATGTACAAAAAGTATGGATTTGAATTTTGTAGACAGATTGAAGGATGTATGGTTTGCAGAAAAATTCTTTGATTCATAGAAGTAGTAGTTAGCGACAAATTCAAATTTATCTATTCAATCCTCTATAAACCCTGTATTTTCAAGGCATATCGCCTATTAAATGTTCAAACCTTATGTATTTTCCCTTGTTTTTGCCCTTATGAGCCGAAACAAGGGAAATTTTTATTCTCCGCCGATTACCTTATCCAGCAGTCTTGCGGAAGTACGCTTCGCTTCCCTTGTAGCGTGAGCGTAAATGTTCATTGTGGTACTGACATCAGCGTGTCCGAGAAGTTCCTGCACATCTTTAGGTGCTGCACCGTTTGAAAGCAGATTGCTTGTATAGGTGTGTCTGAGCATATGAAAGTGGAAATCCTCCAATCCCTCCACCTTTTTTCTCGCTGTCCTGCACATAATCCCCACCGTACTCGGTGCTTCAAATGCCCCATCAGGTCTAAGGCAGACAAAGGATAATTCCTTGTACCCCTCTGGGACTTCCTCCGACCTCGGCAGACTGTAAACCTCATAATAGGTGCGGTCTTTTTCTTTGACCTCCAAATAGTAATTAAGGCTGTACAGTTCCCCGTATCGAAAACGGTTTTTGTGCTGTTCTGTTTTCGCAGTTTTCAGGATTGCGGCAAGCGTATCGCAAAAGTCCACGGTGCGGATTTTTTTACGCTTTGTTGCCCCTATTTCTGTTTTGTGCCTTGCCCCGTTGTAACGCATACTGCGGCGTACTGTCAGATATTGTTCTTCAAGGTTAATGTCCTGCCAAGTCAGACCACAGACCTCTCCAATACGCAAACCTGTATAATAGGCTATCTGTATAGGAAGAAGTGCAGGATTGTTTTTCTTTTTCAGGAAGTCCTCTAATCTCTGATACTGTTCGTAGCTGAGCGTTGGTGTGGAGGCAGTTTCTCCGTCCTCGTCCGAGAACAGTTCGCATTCTTCTTTCTTTCCTCGCCATACCACATACTGCATCGGGTTAAAGGTTATCAGTCTTTTCGGGAATACCGCAAAACGGAACGCCCCTTGTAAAACAGCCGAAAACAATCGGAGATACCCTTTGCTGAGTGCCTTTGCGGTTGTACCGTCAGGATTTGTACCGCCAAAGCTGAGAAAGTCTATATACGCCTGTAAATGGTCGGCGGTTACGGTTTTCAGCTTTCGGTTTCCTATCGGGTGCTGTTTGATACGGTTGACCGTTCCCTGATAGGACATTACCGTACCATTGCTGAGATTGCCGGGTTTCAGTTCTTCCTCCACCCACAGATCGAGCAGCATACCAACTGTGATGTTTTCAGACTTCGCAACGAATTTCTTTTCCTCATAGTCAGCGATTGCTTTTCTGAGCAGGGCTTCTGTTTCAGACTTGCTTTCTGTTCCCACAAACTCTTTCTGTACTTTTCTGCCGCTTTCATCTTCGATATAGAAGCGTGCGTACCACTTTTTACCTTTTTTTCTTACAGAACCTTTTGCCATAGATAAATTTCTCCTTTCTATCCGTGGCAATCGGGACTGTGACATATGGTGTGCGTAAAGTAATAGTGTCACTTATGCCGATGAATGTCAATCGGCATTTTCACTTGTCAAAGTGCCACGGAATTTTTCTTTTTCAGCAACCCTTTCTTCGGCTGCTGTCACTATCCCGAACAGGTCGCCCATCTTTACAGCGGTGCGTCCCTCATCGTAGATATGTAAAATCCCATCTAAAAACTGCTTCATATTCTCGATAGGAAGTTCCATTTCTTTACGGTAAACCCTTTCCATAATCGCCCCTGACTCAATCGCATAGCGGCGTAAGGACTGCTTTAAGCCCTCGTCCTCCGCTACACGGTCAACCTCAGCCATTGCGTCTGCAAAGTGATAAGTCATAACCGTATAGAGGTCAATCATCTTTCCGAGGAATGTGGTAAGCAGTTGTTGGTGCGGTTCTCCCTTTACCACAGAAGAAACCGTATCAAGATATTTTTTGATATGTTCCTCCATATCCCTTGCACATAAAGTGCGGCTGTCATATTCCTTATCTTCGGAAAGTCCTGTCAGCCATTCGGGAGTGGTCAGGAGTGCTTCTGCCAGCCCGTTGATAATCATTGTACGCTTCGGGTCTACTCCGTCCGCTTCATATCTTTGAATGGTAGATTTGTTTACCCCGACACGCTTACCAAGTTCGGGCATTGTTAAGTTTAATTCTGTTCGGCGTTCTTTCACTCGTTCACCGACCTGTTTTGCGGTGAATGTAATTTCTTTTTTCAAGGCTTTCACCTCCTATTGCTGATAGTATAGCACAGAAAAACCTATTTTGCAACCATAAATTTAATAATAGACAAAAATATTTCTTAATAAGTTGCAAAACGAGTTGACAAGAGGTATCAAAATAAGTATAATTACAGATACATAGTTGCAAAATGCGTGTTTTGAAAGGAGGTTGATAAAATGGGCAATATCAAAATGGGTTTAACCATAGAAGAAGCAGCAGAATGTACGGGTATCGGAAGAAATACAATGCGTAAGTTGGTAGACTGGGGCAAACTTCCCGTCCTCAAGGTCGGAAGAAAAGCGATTATCCGCAGGGATACTTTAGAGCGATTTATGAGCGTCAATCAGGGAAGAAACCTGCTGAATGAAAACGATGTCCGCAAAGTAGAATAACCATTCTCCAAGCCCTCGGCGTTTGAGAGCGAAATACACCCCTCGCACAAATCTTCGATTTGTACTCTGGGTATTTCGCCCTTGCAGGGGGCACTGTACCATCGCTTCGGGCAATGCACCGCCGCTATGATACAGAAGAAAACAGCCCGCTGTTTTCTTCGCTGTCCGTCTGCTTACGCCGCCGAAACAGCGGCAACCGATTTCTCGGTTGCAAAAAGAGTATGCCCGTCACGGGAGGAAGGAGTATATGGCAAGACATTCATTTATACAGATGTCGAAGCTATCCAATGTCAAGGGAAGAATATCCTATATCACAAGCCACGCAAAGCAGGAAAACCTTTATGCCACCTACCGCACCGCCGACAATGAATTTTGGAGTAACCTTGCAAGGGAAAGCCAGCAGGAGTTTAAGCGGAGCGGCACAGAGGGCAAATGTATCGAAGCAAGGGAATTGATTATCGCCCTGCCCGAAGTTTATACAAGATACGAGCCGCAGGAAGTCCTTGAAGATTTTACGGAGGAGTTCCGCAAGAGATATGGTGTGGAGTGCGTGTCAGCCCTCCACCACAACAAACGCAAAACCAATTATCATATCCATCTTATCTTCAGCGAAAGAAAACTGCTTCCTGAGCCTGACATCAAGAGAGCCACACGCAGCGTGTTCTATGATGAAACGGGCAAAAGGGTACGCACCAAGAAAGAAATCACAGGGGAGGACGGGCAGATACGCAAAGGCTGTACCGTCATTAAAAAGGGCGAGGTTTACGAAAGCCACCTCTTTACCGTGAAAGATGATAAATTCAAAAGCGAGCCTTTTCTTCGGGAGATAAAAGAGATTTACACCGACCTTATCAATCGGCATATCTCCGATCCCGAACAGCAGTTAAAGGTATTTGATAAGAACAGCGTTTATCTTCCCACCAAGAAAATCGGCAAGAACAATCCCAAAGCCGCCGAGATTGAAGCGGACAATACCGCAAGGCAGGAATGGAACAGGACAGCGGATATGGCGTTGTTATCGGGTATTTCCGAAGCAAAGATTTTAGAAGTCAAGCAGACCGAGATACACGAAAAAGCAAGCCAGTCAATTAAAAGCAAAGGCTGGCTTCCTAATCTGTTCCGTGGGATTGTGGCAAAGGCAAAAGATTTTCTGCAAAACCTTATTCGGGAAAAGGATATGCCACCCAAGCCTACACTTGATATTGATATGGCAGAGTTCCGTCATATGCGAAATCTGATGATAAAAGTACAGGATAAGGCAAAGGAAATTAAAAACTTGCAGGACAAAGTTCTGCCGCACTTGAAACAGCAGCTTGCTGATACAAAGGGGCTTTTCAAAGGTAAAGAACGAAAAGCGTTGGAGGTAAAAATCAAAGAAACCGAAGTGGAAATTGCCGACAGGCTGGATAAAATCCCCGATACACTCAAAGCGGACGGTTATCCTGATGTGCAGGTATTTATGCGTACTTTCCGAGAAATGGAAAGCGTTGTAGAGCAGTACAACCGTGACCTTGCCGAGTGGGAATACCAAGTCAGCAGGAAGCCGACAGCTGCCACTAAAGAACAGCACAGACCGCCCGAAAGGCAGAGCGTGTTAAAACATCTGCGTGAGATACAGGAACGCAACAAGCAGCAACCACCGCAAAGACAGTATAAAAAATCCATTGACAGAGATAGCAGGTAGCATTGAAAAACCGCCGTTACGGTTTTACCCATAGCGGCGGCGTACATAACATTATCGTAGAAAAAGAAGGGATTAGTTTAATCTATCCAAATCTTCAAGATAAATAGACACTTCTCCACATTCAGGGCAAATGGCTACTTTAGGCTTTCCTATTCGACCACCAAATAACTTGTTTTCATCAGATGATAAAACAATTCCATATCCCGCCCCTTCAATTTTTACAGCACAATTTTCTTTCATTTCACATCCACATCTGATACACTTTCTCATTTCTTACTCCTAACTATATATATTTTTTTCTGAAAAACAAGTTTGACAGTACAAAAGACAACCCGCATATTGCAACAACAGAAACTCCTGCAATAGCAATGCTTACTTCAAAATTCTCTACAACAAACCACATAATTGAATTATTTGTTGCCTTAGTCCATAAGCCCAAAACAACAAGCAGTATAATTAAGATAAACATTGTCGCAAATCCAGCATTAACACCTAACGAGTAATTTGATGGCAAAACAAATGCCAAAAACAATAATGTCAGTGCAAATGAAGCACAGGACATAAAGAGATAAAAACCATATGCATATTGTGGAAACAGAATATATGAGGCAGAATTTACAATGAGTGCAACCACAAAGCCAATTAAGGACAAAATACCCGCACAAGCATATCTGCTGCATACAATCTGTTTTTTAGATACAGGAAGTGATACAGCATATTTCCCCCATTTCCATTGCTCGTCACAAGTTGTTAGGGAGATAATCATTGACATTATTTCAATAGGAATGAGTAAAAAACTGATATATATTGTTCCGCTTTTTTCCAATATGAACATTAACGCAATAATAATGGCTATATCCATAATCACACGAGGTAAGCCATATTTCTTTTTAATTGTAAGAAAATCCTTTGTTAATAGCCCTTTCATTTCATTTCCCCCTTTACATAGAAAAGCATAATTTCTTCGATTGCGGCTGGAACAACAATCGCTTTTGGATATTTTTTCTCGGCAATGTGACGGTCTTTTACAAGCACTTTGTATTGATAATCCTCTTTCCTATAAGCGATTATCTCTGATTTATCTAAGTTGTCAAAAACCATAGCACCACAACTCATTACACCGTAATTATCAACTAATTCGTCTTTTGAGTGGGTGAAAACCAATTTCCCCTTATGAATAAAAGTAATATAATCTGCCACTTTTTCTAAATCGCTTATGATATGAGAAGATACCAATACCGAATGATTTTCGTCTTGAACAAAGTCAATCAAAATATCTAAAATGTCATCTCTGATAATAGGGTCAAGACCACTTGTTGCTTCGTCCAAAATTAAAAGTTCTGCTTTGTGCGAAAGTGCCACAGCAAAAGCCAACTTAACTTTCATACCTTTAGAAAAATCCTTTACCCTTTTATCAGCAGGAAGTTCAAACTTCGAGAGATAATTGACATAAGTATTTCGTTCCCATTTTGAATATATTCCCGACATATATGTTCCAATTTCATTTGGTGTAAATATATCTGGGAAATGGTTTTCATCAAATACAACGCCTATTTTGTCTTTGATTTCAATTTCTTCAGAGAGATAATCCTTTCCAAAAATTTCAATATTTCCATCTGTCTTTGATATTTCATTAAGAATACAGTTAATAGTTGTTGATTTTCCTGCACCATTTTCTCCAATCAGTCCCATAATTACGCCTTTAGGTACAGTGAAGGTCAATTTATCAAGAACGAAATCACCGTAATCTTTTGTCAAACCTTTAACTTCTAAAATATTTTCGCTCATTTATTCGTCCTCCTGATATAAAAGTGTCAGTAAATTGATTAGTTTATCAAGTGATATTCCACTTGCCCTTGCCACTTCGATTGCGTCTGTAAAGTGTTCCTCTATCTTCTTTTGTTGTTCCTCAAGATAAAAGTCCTGATTTTGTGCCGATACATAGCACCCTTTACCAGCTGTTGACTCTATAAATCCATCTTCTTGTAATGTGGCATAAGCTTTTTGTACCGTTAAAATACTAATGTGCAAGGACTTTGCCAATGACCTTACAGACGGAATGGCTTCACCTGTTTTCAATTCACCACTCATAATTGCCGCCTTGATTTGTGTAGAAATTTGTTCGTACAAAGGTCGGCTTGCCTTATTGCTTACAACAATATCCAAAATTCCACCGCCATTCTGTTACTTGCTATTATATAGTGTATTACATCTACAAGTACAGTATATAATAGTTGTGCCTTATTGTCAAGGGCAAGAATAAAGCGACAGAGATTTCTCCCTGCCGCTCTAATCTTTTATGTGTATATAATTTCTCTATTGATTATTTCTCTTGCCCTTGCCTGTATCTCGTTCATTCTTACAACCCACAACATCGGGTTTTCCGCTTTGAGTTGCTCAGTCACACCTTCCTTGTCAGCCATTTGCTCAACCAATCGGAACATCATATCCATTGCCTGTTCGTCAATATCAGCAAGATAACCGTTCAATTTTCCGCTTGTGAGCAGCGTGGTGTAAACTGCTCGTTTATGTTCCTGTAAATAGCGTTTGTACCGCTGTCCCCATAAGCCGATAAACTTGTGTTCTTTTTCGGTTGGTAAAGTAATGCAAGGAATATAATAATCTCCCTGCAACTCATACCATAAACCGTTGCTTTCATCATAAATATACTTGTCCATTAAAAAATCCTCCGTTATAATATATTCGCACATATGTCACAGTTCTCCGATTGCCACACTCTGTTATATCTTGTTATGAGATTTTCTTGCCCTTGATTTTGCCCTTATAAGTAGGCAGGGAAAGAGTAAACTTGTGTGAAATCATATAAAAGGATAAGGTGAACACATTGCGATAAATCCTTTATTTTCAAGGCTTTTGGAGGATTTTATTGATAACCTATGGAGAGCAATAATCACTCATAATTTTATGGTTTTCAAATTCCAATTTGTCGAACAGATAAAGGGCGCACTTCTATACACCGTTCGGTGTAGTGCGTATGATGCGGTTTTGCACCGCACCAAAGCCTCCCTTGTGTAAAGGGAGGTGGACAAAATCTTCGATTCTGCTCGAAGGGGTTGTCAATCCTTCAGTCTGCTTCGCTGACAGCTCCCCTTTACAAAAAGGATCCTTAGGCGCTCCAGCGCCGGTGCACAACAAGAAAACCGACCTATGATCGTAACCATAGGTCGGTTTAACTGTTTTACGGACACCCCGCGAACTGCGGTTTTTTTAATTGCGGAGTATTATTGAAAAATCAAATAAAATGAATTATAATATGGATAATATTTTTTCGAGGTGAAAATGAATGGTAAAAATAACGGCATTTTTTACGGCGTTATTGCTCTGGTTCAATGTGGCATTTTTCCCCGCTGCACCCGTTGAGGGCGTTTTCGGAGAAACTGCAGAAAAGGTTCAGACAGAATTTGATGAAGGTGAGTTCGTTATGGGCGAAAACGACCTTGTTGTTGCACCCGACGGTGACGATAACAACGCAGGCACCCTTGAAGCACCTTTAAAGACTTTTGAAAAAGCAAAAGAGCTTCTTAAAAATAATACCTCTGATGAGGCAGTTACCGTCTGGTTCAGAGAGGGAGCATATTTAATTGAGGATACTGTTGAATTCACTGCTGATGACAGAAGCAATGTTCTTTACCGTTCATATCCGGATGAAGAAGTTTCGTTTACCGGTGCAAAGGCAATCTCGGGCTGGAGCGAAACAACAATCAACGGCGTTAATGCTTTTGTGACCGATATGCCCGTTGAAAGCGACGGCGATTATTTCCGCTCACTTTTTAAAGGAAACAAAAGACTTTCACGCCCCAACTACCCTGAAACTGATGTTTTTAAGGTAGCGGCAGAGCCTCTTGAAAATGAAAAGGTTGTTTCTGAATGGGACGGTAATTTCTTTGTTTATTCACCCGTTGTATATGCTCACCCCGAGGATATGCTCGATTTTGAAAATCCCACCGATATTGACCTTAAGCTTATGCATTTCTGGTGTGAAGATCTTATGCCCGTTCTTTCAATCGATAAGGATACAGGCAGAATCGTAACCGAAAAGGCAACAGCAATGAAAACCCGCGTGAATGATAATTACATACTTGAAAATGTAAAAGAAGCCCTCAATTCTTCCGGCGAATGGTATCTTGACCGTGACGAAGAAAAGCTTTATTATATCCCCGAAAACGGAGATACGGTTGAAAATACAGTTCTTTATGCAGCTATAACAGAACAGCTCTTAACGATAAACGGGGCTGAAAATATTTCTTTCCAAGGCATCAGTTTTGAAAAAACCGATTGGGATCATATTGACGGCAAGCATACAGGCAAACCCTTTGACCCATCAAGCGAGATTTATAAGGTTATAAAATATGGCACTGAGCATCCTCAGGCAGCTTTTGAGGTTCCTGCTGCAATTTATATTACAGCATCATCGGGCATCAACTTTACCGATTGCCGCTTTGAGAATATTTCTTATTCGGCAGTGAAGTTTGACAAGGGTGCAAAGGACTGTAACATAACAAGCTCTTTGTTTAATGAAATCGGAGGTAACGCTGTTTTTATTCACGGAGATTTTGTTGTTCCCGCAACAACTCAGAGAATAAACGTAACCGATTGCCATATCGGTTATTACGGCAGAATTTTTAACAATGCAATCGGCATTCTGCTCACTCAAGCATATGATTGCGAGCTTTCAAACAATGAAATTCACGATGGCTGGTATACCGGTGTTTCCGTTGGCTGGAACTGGGGCTACACAGAGCACCCGACAAACAAGATTAAGATTTGCAATAACCTTATTTACAACATTGGTAATGCCTGGCTTTCCGATATGGGCGGAATTTACACTCTCGGAGTTCAGCCCGATACGGTTATCAGTGGAAATATTATTTATAATGTAGGCTGTGATGAAGGTGCCTACGGTTACGGCGGCTGGGGCATCTATCTTGATGAGGGCTCAAGCGGTATGCTCGTTGAAAATAACCTTGTTTATGATTGCTCATCACAGACCTTCCATCAGCATTACGGCAAAGATAATATTATAAGAAACAATATCTTTGCTTTCGGCGGTGACGGTGCATTCAGAATAACGAGAAATGAGGAGCATAATTCTCTTACACTTTCCAACAATATTCTGGTTACCGATAATGCAACAATGTATGCTCTCACAACAGAAAGAGATTGGTTTGTTGATAACAGCAACCTTTATTGGGATTATAAGCACGGCGGCAATGTTTATTCGGGCGATTCTATGGGATTGTTTGAAAGAAAGTCGCTTGTAATACTGACATTACGAGGTTATTACAACAATGCCGTTTTTGAAAATCCGTTATTCAAGGATGCAGAAAACAGAGATTTCACTCTTGCCGAAAACAGCCCCGCACTTGAAGCAGGCTTCAAGCCGTTTGCTTATGATGCAGGCACAATAACAAAGTTTTAAGTTAATAAGAAAGCAAAAAATGGCTTGCAAAGGTATATTTCCTCTGCAAGCCAACTTTATTTTATTCAGTTTCTTTTGTTCTTCACTTAGTGAGGCGGACCTATTAAATCTCGGGGATTTCGATTTCAATCTCTCTGCCGAGCTCTGCCGAACGGGAAATACCGTCGATAATAGCCTGATTATAAAGAATCTGGCTGCAGGGAACGGGAGCCTCGCCGCCTTCCTTAACTGCGTCAATGAAGGAACGAATCTTGATGTCGAAGCAGTCTTCGTCGTTGTGCTTCATAGGAATGTAGGTTTCAATCTGCTCGCCTGCGATTTCGTGATAGATAACAAGGGGGCCGCCGATTGAGCCGTTCCAGCACTCTGTTGAGGGAACTCTTACCGAGCCCTTTGTGCCCATAATAATGGTGTCGCCCGGAGTGTCAAGGTTCATTGCCCATGCAATTCTGAAGTCGAGGATAATGCCGCCTTCAAGACGAACGAATGCTGCGGCGAAATCGTCAACGCCGAAAACATCGTGATGCTCATAGTTGGGGCTCTTGCCGAAGAAATCGGATTTATAGCCCGAAACTGTGAGGGGCTTGGGATAACCGATTGAGTTAAGAACCATATCAAGTGAATAGCAGCCGATGTCGCCGAGAGCACCGATGCCTGCTGTATCCTTCTGAATGAATGATGTGCCGAAGGGTGTGGGAATGCCTCTGCGTCTGCCGCCGCCGGTCTGAATGTAATAAATCTGACCGAGCTCGCCCGACTGAACAACCTTCTTGAGCATCTTCATATTTTCATCAAAACGGGGCTGGAAGCCGATTGAAAGCACGCCGTTGCTTGCCTTTTCTGCCTTGCAGATGGCAACAGCCTCTTCAAGAGTAACGCACATAGGCTTTTCAAGAAGAACGCTCATACCGTGCTCAAGAGCATAGATTGTGCATTCTGCGTGAGTTGCATTATAAGTACAAACGCTTACTGCATCGCATTCGCCTGCATCAACAAGCTCTTTGTGGCTGGGATAGAATTTAACATTTTCGCCAACACCGTATCTTTCGCAAAATGCCTCTGCCTTGCCGGGAACGAGGTCTGCAAGAGCAACGATTTCAACATCGGGGCATTTCTGATATGCCTTAACGTGAGCTTCTGCAATCCAGCCGGTGCCGATGATACCAACCTTAACCTTTTTGCTGAAATCTCTGACTTTGGTGTCTGCGGGAGCATCTTTGAATTTGTCAAGAATATTTTCTGCCATAATTATTACCTCGCTGTTATTGTATTGATTGTATTTTACCAGCTGAGAGTTTTAAGATATTCTCTGCTGAGTGTTACCGAGTTGATGGGTGTATCGTCTTTTGCGGGGCTGTCCTGCTCAACAACAACCCAATTAGCACCTGCGTTTTCGCAGGCTGCAAGAATTGCGGGCATATCCTGAACGCCGTAGCCAACGGGCATAAAGGAAAATGCGTCCTGCTCCTCCTGCTCTTCCTCATCGTCGATGCCGATAAGCTTATAAAGCTGACCCTGCTTGCCTTCACCCTTCTTGAAATCCTTGAGGTGAACAACGGGAGCTCTGCCCGAATACTTTTCTATGTATTCTGCGGGATTAACGCCTGCAACATTTACCCAGCAGGTGTCGATTTCGGTCTGAAGAAGGTCGGCGGGAATGGTTGAATAAAGCACATCAAGAGCATACTCACCGTCGATTGTAACAAACTCAAAATCGTGGTTATGATAAAGAAGCTGAATTCCGAGCTCTTTTGCGGCAAGACCTATTTTGCGGATGCCTTCAACAGTTGCGGCAAAGCCCTCTGTGCCGGGGCGGCACTCTTCCGTAAGATAAGGAACTGCAACATATTTGCAGCCTATTTTTGCATAATCCGAAAGAACTGCTTCGGGATTTTCAAGCATATCATAATAGGGAACATGGGCAGAAATGGGAACAATGCCGATTTCTTCGCAGAAAGCCTTAATTTTTAAGGGGTCTTCGCCGAAAAGACCTGCGAATTCAACGCCGTCATAGCCGATTTCTTTCATTTTTTTGATTGTACCGTAAAAATCGTTCTGCATTTCATCTCTTACCGAGTAAAGCTGAACGGCAACGGGAAGCTTCATTTTAAATTCACTCCTAAAAATAATTAGTTGCCTTTATATTAGCATACAAAACTAAAGGTTACAAGTATATAATTGAAAAAACCGATGAATATTCATCGGTTTTTTTAATTCATTTTATAACCTTTTCAAAATCCGAAGCGGGGTGTTTGCAGAGAGGGCAGATAAAATCTGCGGGCAATTCCTCTGCTTCGTGCTCATATCCGCAGATTGTGCATCTCCAGACGGTTTTGCCTGCGGGCTTGCTTTCCTGCGGCTTGGGCTTGATGTTGGCGTGATAATATTCATAGGTTGCCGAGGGAGTGTCATTGAGAATTTCGGCATCCGTTACCTTGCATATAAACAGTGTGTGGCTGCCGAGGTCAACGGTCTGCTCAACCTCTGCCGAAATATATGAGTTTGTGCCTTCGGTGATATAAACAACGCCGTTTTCGGCTCTTTTGTAACCGCTGAAATCTGCAAACTTATCGGTATCTCTGCCCGATTGGAAGCCGAATCTCTTGAACAGCTCAAAATCGGCATCCTGGCTGATTGTTGAAACTGTAAACTTGCCCGTTTCGGCAATTATATCGTGGGTGTAGTTTGCTTTGTTAACTGCGATGGTGATACGGTTGGGCTCTGCGGTTACCTGCATTGCGGTGTTGATTATGCAGCCGTTATCTTTTCCGTCTTTTATTGCGGAAAGAACAAAAAGTCCGTATGAAATTTTAAACATTGCTTTGTTATCCATTTTCTATTCCTCCATTTATATTATATCCTGAATTTTTTATATCAATCTTCCGTTGAAAAGATTGGATTTTTTAAAAGCATAATAAAGCGGAATTCCGCCTGCGAGGCAAACTGCCAATTCGCCTGCACCAACCTCAAGTGCCGAAATCAGAAAAACCGAAAAGCTCGCTTCGCCTGCGGGCATAAGCAGCGTTATTTCCGCACCTACTATGAGTGCGTTGAAAATAACGGGCATAATAATTGAAAGAAGGGGCAGACCTTTAATGGTTATTTTTCTGAGCATCCGGGCGGATACTGCGGCAAGAAGAGTGGCAAGCGAGCCGAAGAGAATATCCCATATTCCGTAGGGGCTTGAAAGATTGCCGAGTATGCAGCCAACGGTTAAACCCGGAATTGCTGCGGGTGTGAATACCGAAAGCACGGTCAGTGCTTCCGAAAATCTGAACTGAATCTGACCGTATGCAATGCCGAGCACGGCACTTGCATAGGTTGCTGCGGCGTAGAGAGCCGCAATCATTGCACCGCTTACGAGGGCGGTGATTTGATTTTTTTTCATTTTTCTACGCTCCTTTGGCTGCCGGGCAGCCGCCTTTAGTTTTGTTCGGCACCGAGCAGGCACCTGTCAGGAAGGTTTCGAACTGACATAATATATATTAAAGATATTCGGCAAGAGCCTTGAGGTTTTCAACGGCTACGCTTGCTTTTATATCTGAATCTTCATATTCTTCGGGGGTTGTAACGCCGCTGTAAACAAGTGCGCAGGGAATGCCGTGATTTGCACCGATTGCAATATCGGTTGCAAGTCTGTCACCGATGAAGGCAAGCTCGCTGCGTTCACAGCCGAGCATATTGGTGATGTAATCAACCGTTGCAGTCATAGGCTTGCCGAGAACGGTGGGGCGTTTGCCCGTTGATGCGGCAAAAAGCTCAATCATCGAACCGGTATCGGGCATATAGCCGTCTGCGGTGGGGCAGTTGAGGTCGGGGTGAGTTGCGATATATACCGCACCCTTATCAATATATTTAACGGCATCCCACATTTTCTGATAGGTGAGAGTTGTGTCAAATCCGAGAACAACAATATCGGGGTCTTTATCAACAAGGTTGATGCCCGCTTTTTCAAAATCACCGGTAAGGCGTTCATTGCCGAGAAGAAAAACTTTTTTGCCAGCATAGTTTCTGTTGAGATAATCGGCGGCAACGTGCGAAGAAATGATAACCTTATCTTCAGCTACGGGGAAGCCCATTTTTTCAAGCTTTGCACGGCAGACCTCAACATTGTTTGATGAGTTGTTTGTGAAGAAATAAAAATCTCTGCCGGTTTCAAGAGCTTTATTGATGAAATCGGTTGAACCCTCAATGATGTTTCCGTCAAGATAGAAGGTGCCGTCCATATCAATTATAAAATATTTTGTGTTTTCAAAAATTCCTTTGCTCATTATAAACACTCCGAATGAAAATTTCGTTAGTATTTTATCACAATCAAATGTTTTAAGCAACACTTTATTGAAAAAACAGCAGCCCGAAAAATAATTGTGACGTTTTACCACAAATCGGAGGCTTTTGAAAAAAATGCTGTATAATGTAGAAAAATCGGGAAGGAGGCATAGGGATGAAACGCAAAAAGCAGGAGCTTAATATTGAAAGCCTTTGCGATACTCTGAGAGATTGCAGAATAGAGATGGGCTATACCCAGCAAAAAATTGCAGATTATCTTCATATTGAACGCTCAACCTATGCCAGATACGAAACCGGAAGAAAGCCCGAGATTGATACCGTTGCGCTTCTTGCCGAGTTATACGGAATCAGCATTAATGATTTGATGCGTGATTTTTGCGATGATATTTCAAATCAAAGAAAAACGGTAACCGTCAGAACTCCCAATCAGTCATCGGACAGACTGGTGAGGCTTAACGAGGAAGAGCAGAGGCTTATTGATTATTTCAGAAACAGCTCGGATAAAAACGGCATAATGGAATTTGCTCATAATGTTTATCTTGAAAACATTGTTGAAAATAATGAAGACGATAAAAAATAAAGAGGGTCGCAACGGAGGCACTTCATAAAGAAGTTGCCTCCGTTTTCTGTTTTAAACAGTAAAATGATGCTTTAAGAAATATTGCTTGCCGAAAGAATATTTTTTCTTGGCAGTTAAAGTTATATTGCAAATTAAAAATTTGCAGTGATATTTGACCTGCGGTCAAGTTATATGAAAGCCTTACGGCTTTCGTTATATTATATTCGCATTAAAGCTGTCCGAAGGACAATATAACTTGGCATAAGCCGAATATAACTGCGTAGCAATATAACTTGCGTTTAACGCGAATAAAACTGTGGCACCTTCCGTGTGGAAGGTGCCACAAGACCCTCTTATTTTTATTCTTCAATCTGCTCGGGATTCTCAATTTTGCCGGTAACATTCTTGATATTGTTGCGGGCGTTCTGAATTTCTGCAAGGCTTGTTGTAACAGCCTGCTCTGCGGTTTTCATAATATCTTCAATAAAATCGCCTGCGGCAATTCTTATTTCGGATGACCACTTGTTTGCATTGTCAATGGCAGCCTCCGAGCGTGCCTTTGCATCTGCAAGAGCTCTTTCAGCCTGCTCTGTTGCAGCGTTAACAATGTTTTCTGCCTGGGCATTTGCACCTGCAAGGGTTGATGCTGCATCATCCTGAGCAGTTTTGATGATTGATTCTGCGGTTGCTTTTGACTGAACAACAATTTCGCTGCTGTCTACCATTGCGGCAGCTTCAAGCTGAGCATTTGCTCTGATGATTTTTGCATCCTCGTTTGCGGTGTTGACAATCTGCTTTGCCTGAGCCTCTGCCTCGGCAATCTTATTCTTTGAATAATCTTCTGTTTTAAGAACAAGAGTTCTGACCTTGTCTTCTGCTGTTGAAATGAGTGCTCTTGATTTTTCCTGAGCGCTTGTAACAACGCTCACAGCCTCGTTTTTTGCCTTAACAAGAATGTTGTTTCTGTCGGCAACAATAGCTCTTGCCTGAGTGATTTCGTTGGGCATATTGAGTCTGATGTTTTCGATGGCGGTTTTGAGAGCCTTCGCATCAATGCCGATTTTATTGCTCAGGGGAACTTTTGAGCCTGCTTCAAGTATATTGTCTATTTCATCAAGCCAGGTTTCAATATTTGTGCTCATATAAATCTGTTCCTTTCCTTAATTCGTTTGATTATGTCTTCGCTGACCGGCTCGGGCACAAATTCACGGATGTCTCCGCCGAATTCGCACACTTGCTTTACAACGCTGGATGATAAATACATATTTTCTGCATTTGCGGTTACAAAAACGGTTTCAAGCTCGGGGTTGAGCTTTTTATTTGTTAATGCCTGCTGGAATTCATATTCAAAATCCGAAACGGCACGCAGACCCTTAACAACCGCACACGCACCCTTTTCTCTTGCGTATTCCGCAAGAAGCCCGCCATAGGTTTCAACCTCAACATTTTCAATGCCTACAAGGCTTCTTTTGAGAAGCTCAACTCTTTCTTCGGCGGTGAAATAGCTTGCAGGCTTATGAAAATTGGTCATTGCAACAACAATAACCTTATCAAAAAGCTTTGATGCCCTGCGGATAATATCAACGTGTCCGATGGTTACGGGGTCAAAACTTCCCGGACAAATTGCGATTTTCATAAATATCAGCCCTTCCGATAAACGGTAACAGCCGTTTTACTGTATTTATAGGTTTTCTGTTTTTCAAGACCGCCCTGAATATCGGGCAACTCATCTGCAAAAGGATGCTCGCAAACAACAAGACCGCCCTCTGCTATGTGAGGCTCAACCTTTGCAAGAGCTTTTTCGAGAAGTCCCGTTGAAAAAGGAGGGTCAAGAAAAGCAATGTCAAAAACTCTGTCTGTCATACTTAAAAAGGCAAGCGAATCCGTCTGAGCAACGGTTGCCTTGTAATCGAGCTTGGTTTTGGCGAGGTTATCTTTAACGATGCGGACAGCGTTTTTATCGGCATCAACAAAAACCGCACTTTCTGCACCTCTGCTCAATGCCTCAATGCCGAGCTGACCCGAGCCTGCAAACAAATCAAGAATTCTTCTGCCCTCAAGCTCAAACTGAATTATGCTGAAAACGGCTTCTTTAACCTTGTCTGTTGTGGGTCTTACATTATCGCCCTCAAGGGTTTTTAAAGACATACCTCTGGCACTGCCTGTAATTACTCTCATATAATTCCTCCATAGGGAGATTACCCTATAATCAATTTATTATCTCACTAATCAAGACGAATTGTCAAGATGAAATGTTAATTATTACATAAAAAAGCGGATAATTAATCCTCTTCAACAGTATTTTTACCGTGAAAGGCTTCAAAAACCGCTTTTGCAGAAGCTTTGCTCATACCTTTTACCGAAGCAAGCTCTTCTTCCGAAGCGAGAGAAACCGCTTTAACGGTTTTAAAATGCTTCATAAGTGCTTTTGCTCTGCTTTCGCCGATACCCTCTATTGAAAGAAGAGTTGATGAAAGCGAGGATTTTTTTGCACGGCTTCTGTGATAGCTTATTGCAAAGCGGTGCACCTCATCCTGAATTGTTGAAACAAGTGTGAATGCCGCACGCTTTGAGGTGAGAGAAAGCTCATCGCCCGTTGTGGCGATAGCTCTTGTGCGGTGGTGCGAATCCTTGACCATACCGAAAAGGGGAATGTCAAGATTATATTTTTCAAGCACGGGCTTAACCGCATTAACCTGACCCTTGCCGCCGTCAAGCAGAATAAGGTCGGGCAGTCTGCCGAAGCCCTCGCCGCTTTCTTTTTCCTCAAAATAACGCAGAATTCTGCGTTCGATAACCTCTGCCATTGAGGCATAGTCATCCTGACCCGAAAAGCCTTTTATTGCAAAGTGGCGGTAGGATTTTTTATAAGGTAATCCGCCCTTGAAAACAACCATACCCGCAACGTTATTGCTGCCCGCCGTGTGTGAAATATCATATGATTCAATGAATTCGGGCGGTGATTTAAGCCCCAGAAGAGTGCCGAGCTCATCGAGTGCTGCGGTGGCTTTGCCTGATTTTCCGAGATAAAGCGCAAGCTTCTGTGCGGCGTTTGAACGGCACATTTCAAGCACGGAGTGCTGCTCGCCTCTCTGCGGCAAAACAATATTCACTTTTCTGCCCGCAAGCGATGAAAGCCATTCCGTAAGCGGCTCGGGATTTTCAACCTCGCCGTCAACGGCAATGCGTGGCGGAACAAAATCCCGCATTGAATAATAGCTGCGGATTAATTCGTGCCGTGCTTCGGGTAAATCCTCGGGCATATCAATGATAAAATACTCGCTGTCATAGAGCCTTGCATCCCTGAAACGCAAAACAGAAAGGCAGGCCTTGGGCGATGCACAAACCATTGCAAAAACATCCTGAACCTTAACCGCAGAGGCAACAACCTTCTGCTTTTCGGTAACTTTTTTTATTGCATTTATTTTATCGCGGATTTTTGCGGCTTTTTCAAATTCAAGATTTTCGGATGCCTCAAGCATTTTTTCGGTAAGAGCATCAATGGCTTTGCCCGAGCCGTTTATTATGAAATCGAGAGCCTGTTCAACAGCCTCGTTATGAGCCTCTTCCGTTATTTTACCTGCACACGGTGCGGCACATTGACCGATATAAAAATTCAGGCAGGGTCTGCTTTTTTTATAATCCCTCGGAAATACCTTTGAGCATTGCGGGATTTTAAAAATCTTTTTTGCCTCGTCAACGGCGTTTGAAATTCCGAAAGAATTTGTGTAGGGACCAATATATTTTGCCCCGTCATCAAGCTTTTGCTTTACCGAAAAGAAATTTTTCCAGCCGTTTCCTGTAACCTTGATATAATGATAGCCTTTGTCATCCTTGAGCAGAATATTATATTTGGGTGAATGCTGCTTTATGAGCGAGCATTCAAGAATGAGTGCTTCAAATTCGCTGTCACAGAGAATATAATCAAAATCTTCAACATTTTCAACCATTTTACGCACCTTGGCGGTATGGTTATTCTGTGAGCCGAAATATGAGCTTACTCTGTTTTTGAGAGCCTTTGCCTTGCCCACATAGATTATTTCATTTTTGCTGTTTTTCATAAGATAAACCCCGGGTGTAAGCGGCAGGCTCATTGATTTTTTTCTTAATTCAGGCAGCTTTTCATTCATTTCGGTTCACCTCCGTTAACTTTATTATAGCCTTTGTATGATAATTTCGCAATACTGTATAACATTTTTTAATAAACACTTGACAAGCCGATAATCTTTTGTTAAAATAAATAGCCGCTGCAGAAAATGCGGCAGGATAAAATGAATTTTTTTCCTTGCCACGGATGCACCGTGGCCAAAGACCAGAAGGAGGTGCTTTAAGAATGTCAGCAAACATCAGCTACGAGACAATGATAGTTTTTTCAGTTGCTAACGGCGACGAAGCTGCTCAGCCTCTCGTTGAGAAATTCAAGGCTATGATTGAAGCTAACGGCACTCTTGAGAGCGTTGATGAGTGGGGCAAGCGCAAGCTCGCTTATGCTATCAACGACGAAACAGAGGGTTACTACGTTCTCTTCAACTATCAGGCTGCTCCCGAATTTCCCGCAGAGCTTGACCGTGTTGTAAAGATTACAGACGGCGTGCTTCGCTCCCTCATTGTCAAGAAAAACTAAGGAGGTCGCAAAATGGTTAATTGTGCCGTAATTATGGGCAGACTTGTTGCCGACCCCGAGCTTCGCACAACATCAAACGGAATTTCCGTAACATCTTTCGCAGTTGCAGTTGACAGAGGCTTTGTCCGTCAGGGCGAAGAGCGTCAGGCAGATTTCATTGACATCATTGCTTGGAGACAGCAGGCAGAGTTTGTCTGCAAATATTTCCGCAAGGGTTCAATGATTGCAATCCAGGGTAAGATTCAGACAAGAACTTACGAGGACAGAAACGGCAACAAGAGAAAGGCTGTTGAAATTGTTGCAGATAACGTTAGTTTCTGCGGCTCCAAGAGCGAAACAGGCACAGGTGCAAGAAACGATTCATTCGTTAATGCTCAGCCTGCCCCCTCATATTCAACTGCCGATGAAGGCGATTTTAAGGAAATTCCCGAGGACGATCTTCCGTTTTAAGATTGTTCATTTAAACTGAAAAAGGAGGTTTTATCCATGGCTTACGAGAAAAACGACAGAAGACCCAACAAAAAGGGCCGCAGAAAGGTTTGCTCATTCTGCGTTGAAAAAGTTGAATGCATCGATTACAAGGATGTTAATAAGCTTAACAAGTTCACATCGGAGAGAGCTAAGATTCTTCCCCGCCGTGTAACAGGTACTTGTGCAAAGCATCAGCGTGAGCTGACAACCGCTATCAAGCGTGCTCGTCAGATTGCACTTCTCCCCTACACAAGTGACTGATAATAAAAAGATTAACCGCAGTGCAAAATCGCACTGCGGTTTTTTGTTTAAAAATTTTTCAAAAACTCCGTAACACATTCCGAGCACTCCACATATTCTGTCAATGAAAGCGGAAATAAAAAGCCGCTTGAAAGAAAAGAAGGAGGTTACATTATGGGTTGCGGATGCAATAACAGCTGGTTCATTTTCCTTATCCTTATCCTCTTCTGCTGCGGCGATTGCGGTAACAGCAACAACTGCGGCTGCGGTTGCGGTTGCAACAACACTTTCCAGACCAGAAACAACGACTGCGGCTGCGGTTGCGGTTGCTAACTTCTGCAAAGGATGCTCAGTTTAACTGAGCAAGAATTCCTGCCGCCTCTTCCTGCGTTAATCCGCCGGGGGAGGCGGTAAAATTTCGGGGAATTGCGTCCTGCCAACGCAGGGCGTAATTTTTTGCTTCTTCGTCTGATACGGACAAGCCCTTCAAATCAACAAGAGAATTTATAACCGATTTAACCTCATCAATGCCGTCTGTCATTTCAAAGAATTTCTTTGCTTTTTCGGGAGCAAAATTCACACAGCGGTCAATGAATGCGGGGAAGAACGCCGCACACGCCATACCGTGAGGAATGCCGTAGTTTTCGGTTAAAACATAGCCCAAGGGGTGGGGGAAAGCCGTGCCGCAGGTGTTGATAACAAGACCTGCATAAAGCGAGCCGTAATATAAAGGCTCACGGAGTGAGGGAGAAACGCTTCCCGATTGCGAAAGTACTTTTAAGCAGTTATAAATCTGCGGAATGCATTTTTCTGCATAAAGTTCAATGATGCCAACGCATTTTTCGGTGAAATACCCTTCAACGGCGTGGGCGAAAGCATCAAGTGCGGTTGAAACGGTTATGCCGTAGGGCAGAGATTCCGTATATTTCGGGTCGCAGAAAGAGAGCTTTGCATAGCAGTCGGGGCCCGAGATGCTTTTCTTTCTGCCCGTTTCATCGTTTGTGAGCACGGCAACCGCCGTAACCTCGCTGCCCGTGCCCGCCGTTGTGCCTATAAGTGCAACGGGAAGAGGAGGGGCTGAATATTCTCTTTTATAAATATCAATCGGTGAAAGCCCGGGATTTGAGGCATAAATCGCTATTGCCTTTGATGCATCAAGCACAGAGCCGCCGCCAATGCCGAGAATGAAATCCGCATCTGCTTTTCTTGCGGCTTCACCCGCTTTGTGACAAGCGGAGATAAGCGGATTTTCGCCTATTTCATTAAATATTTCATATTTTATATTTTCTTTATTCAATGCAGAAACGGCATCGTCAAGGGCTCCGCAGAGAACGGCACTCTTTCTGCCCGTCACAATCAGACAGCTTTTTCCGAGAGAAGAAAATGCGGAAGAATTATTTATAACGGCATTTTCTCCGCATAAGCATTTTGCAGGCATATATACAATAGAATTCATAACAGCACTCCTTTGTGCAATGTGCAATAAATTTCAGATACATTTTAGCACATTACGGACAAAAATCCAATATTTAATCTATAATTTTTATAAATAATGTTGAAATAAAGTTAAATAGGGTGTATATTATATTAAATATGTATTTTATAAAGAAACGGCGGTGTGCGGATATGAAAAAAAAGATAATTCTGCTTGCCGCCATTGCCGCGATTATTCTGCTTGCCGCTGTTTTTTCGGATAAGCTTTTTGTTAATACAAAGGAAGAAAGATTTTTTGCAATGAACACGGTTTGTTCATCAAAAGTAAGCGGCAAAGACAGCGAAGAGGTTTTGCTCAGGCTGCACCGCATTGTTAAGAATCTTGATGAAGAAGTGCTTTCAAGAAAAAACGAAGAATCCTCTGTTTCACGCCTTAACAGAAATATGGGCGGGGAAATTGACGGAAAGCTTTTTGAATATTTCTCGGTGCTTATTGATGTTTGCAAAAAAAGCGGGAGAAAGTTTGATTTTACTCTCGGTGCCGTCAGCGATTTATGGAATTTCGGCGGCGATGCGGATTTGCCCGATACAGAAAAGCTTGAAGAAGCCCTTTCACACAGCGGAAGCGAAAAAATAATTCTGGCAGAAAAATCCGTTTCATACGGCGATTCGTTTACCGTTGATTTCGGTGCGGCAGGCAAGGGAATTGCGCTTGATGAAATCAAAAATTATCTTGAAACAACCGAAACGAAAGAGGCGGTAATAAGCCTCGGAGGCAGCGTTCTGCTTTACGGCGAAAAGAATTTTACTGTCGGAATAAGAAATCCCGAAGGGAATGCGGGCAGCCACATAGCAATTCTGAATGTTGACGGCTGCTGTGTTTCAACATCGGGCGGCTACGAAAGATTTTTTGAAAAAGACGGCAAGGTTTATCACCATATTCTTGACCCCGAAACGGGCTGTCCCGCAGAAAGCGGAGTTGTGAGCGTAACGGTTGTTTCCGAAAGCGGAATACTGAGCGATGCACTTTCAACGGCGTGCTTTGTGCTCGGAATTGAAAAGGGTGCGGCACTTGCGGAGGAATACGGCTGCGAAACCGTCTTTATTGATGAAAACAAAAAGCTTTATATTTCGGAAGGACTGAAAGATAAAATTGAGATTTCGGATTCATCTTATTCGTTGGCGGATTGATAATTATGAATATTAAGCTGATAAAAAAAGGCGATATTCTGATTGTTGCGGCGGTTGTTATTATTGCGGGTTTGTTTATGCTGTGGCAGTCAGTTAATAAGAATAATCTGACGGCGGTCATAACCGTTGACGGTGAGATTATTCAGACCGTTAACCTTTCCGCAAAGGAAGAAGCGGTTATTATTCCCGATACCGAGCCTGAGGTTAAAATAGTTGCCGAAAACGGATATATTTTTTTTGAATCTGCCGAATGCGAAGATAAGCTTTGCGTTTCGTGCGGAAAGCTTGAGAAAAAAGGCGATACGGCTGTGTGTCTGCCCTCTAAAACGGTTATCACCGTTGCAGGCTCCGATGTGGATGCCGTGACTTATTGATATGAAGAAAAATGTTGTTTATAAAACGGCACTCGGAGCAATCCTTTGTGCTCAGGCTCTGGCTCTGAGCTTTCTTGAAGGTCTGATTCCGCCCCTGCCGTTTCTGCCTCCGGGGGCAAAACCCGGATTTTCAAACATAATAACGATGTTTGCGGCGGGCAGCATAGGCTTGCCCACAGCGGTTGCAATAACTCTTGTGAAGGGCGGCTTCGTTTTTGTTACAAGGGGAGCAACGGGCGCTCTGATGAGTGTATCGGGCGGATTGCTTTCTGTTATTGCAATGTATGTTTTGCTGAAATTTGCACGCAGAATTTTCGGTCTTGCAGGCATTTCAATAATATGTGCTCTGTGCCATAACTGCGGCCAGCTTATTGCGGCGGCATTTGTAACGGGCACGGCAGATATAATATATTATGCTCCGGCACTTCTCGTTTTCGGAGCAGTAACCGGAACGGTAACGGGCATTATCCTTAAAGCCGTGATACCGGTTCTTGAAAAGCAAAAGAAATACTTCTTCAGATAGGAGGAAATAAGATTATGGCTAAGACCATATTGGACGGCGTTCTGACCGCCGTCAAAAAGGTCAGAGGCGGTGTTAAGGTTGACCACCATAAAAACACTGCCGAAACCGAGGTGGTGAGAATTCCCACACCCTCAAAGGTTGTTATACCTATGCAGCAGCATATAGGTGCTCCGTGCGAGCCTGTTGTTAAGGTTGGCGATGAGGTGGCGGTTGGTCAGCTCATCGGTGATACCGATAAATATGTCAGTGCACCGATTTATGCTTCGGTATCGGGAAAGGTTTCCGCAATCGGCAATGTAAAATTGCCCAACGGTTCTCTTGTGCAGGCAGTAACCGTTGAATCCGACGGTGAAATGAGGCTTTGGGACGGCATTAAGCCTCCCGTTGTTGAATCGAGAGAGGATTTGATTAAGGCTGTCAGGGAATCGGGTCTTGTAGGTCTTGGCGGTGCAGGCTTCCCCACACACGTCAAGCTTAATTTCCCCGCAGATAAAAACATAGATACCCTTGTTATCAACGCTGCGGAATGTGAGCCGTATATAACGGTTGACTACCGTGAATGCATTGAAAACTCCTGGGATATTCTTGCAGGCGTATATATTCTCAAGGAATTCCTCGGCTTCAAAAAGGTTGTTATTGCCGTTGAAGATAACAAGCCCGAAGCTTTCAAGGTTCTTAAAAACATAGCAGACCATAAGGATGATGTTGACGATGAAGTCAAGCTTATGGTGCTTGAATCAAAATATCCGCAGGGTGCCGAAAAAATGATGGTTCAGTCTGCAACGGGCAGAAGAGTTCCTCCCGGAAAGCTTCCCGCCGATGTTGGCTGTGTTGTTATGAACGTTGCTTCGGTTGCGTTTATAGCACGCTACATCAAAACGGGTAAGCCGCTGGTCAGCCGTTCAATGACTGTTGACGGCTCGGCGATTGCACAGCCCAAAAATGTCAGAGTTCCCATAGGAACGGATATAGGCGAAATAATTGAATTCTGCGGCGGCTTTAAAGAAGAGCCCTGCAAAATTATTTGCGGCGGCCCGATGATGGGTCAGGCTATTGTGGGCACAGACCTTCCCGTTTGCAAGCAGAATAATGCAATTCTTGCTTTTGCAA
Source organism: uncultured Clostridia bacterium (assembly GCA_937880805.1). Lineage (GTDB taxonomy): Bacteria > Bacillota > Clostridia > Oscillospirales > Acutalibacteraceae > CAG-177. The sequence continues at coordinate 2,510 of CALGRR010000080.1, read as the reverse complement.
AGGGTGATGCGGTTCTCAAAGAAGAAACCGACTGCATCCGCTGCGGCAGATGTGCAATAGCTTGTCCTATGAGCCTTATGCCCACAAATATTGTGAGAGCCGCAAAGGCAAAAGATGCTGAAAAATTAAATCAGCTCGGAATAATGGTTTGTATGGAGTGCGGAAGCTGTGCGTTTGCGTGCCCCGCAGGCAAGCCCCTTGTTCAGCATATGCGTCTTGCCAAGGCAATTTTAAGAGAGGAGGGTAAAAAATAATGGTAAACGGTAAAAAGCTTGTTGTAAGTGCGTCGCCCCATCTTCGCACTAAAGACACAACAACAAAAATAATGCTCGATGTTATCATTGCACTTATGCCCGCCCTTATTGCTGCGGTTGCAATTTTCGGACCCCGTGTTCTTGCCGTTACGGCAACAACCGTTATAACTGCCGTGCTTTCAGAGTTCGCTGCAAGAAAGGTTATGAAGCGTCATAACACAATCGGTGACCTGAGTGCCGTTGTAACGGGACTCATTCTTGCATTCAATCTTCCCGTTAGCATTCCTCTCTGGCTTGCTGCGGTAGGCAGCTTTGTTGCAATAATCGTTGTTAAGCAGATGTTCGGCGGCATCGGTCAGAACTTTGCAAACCCCGCTATTGTGGGAAGAATATTCCTTCTTATTTCATCAGGTCAGGCAATGGGCAACTGGGTTGTGCCCCTTTCGTGGAAAACAGATGCGGTTACGGGTGCAACTCCGCTTGCAATTCTCAAGGGTGAATCGGCAGAAGCTCTGCCCTCGCTTCTTGATATGTTCCTCGGTGTAAGAGGCGGCTGCATCGGCGAAACCTGCTCGCTTGCCCTTATTATCGGCGGAATTTATCTTATCGCAAGAAAGGTTATTTCACCCAAGATTCCTCTTGCATATATCGGCACGGTTGCTGTTATTATGCTTATTGCGGGCAAGTTCGATTTTGAATTCCTTGCCTATCAGCTTATGGGCGGCGGACTTCTTCTCGGTGCATTCTTTATGGCAACCGATTATTCAACCAGCCCCATCAAATCAAACGCAAAAATCGTTTTCGGTATCGGCTGCGGTCTTTTAACCTGCGTTATCAGACTTTTTGCCGCACTTCCCGAAGGTGTTTCCTTTGCAATCCTTATTATGAACCTTCTTGTTCCTCATATTGAAACAATTATGGCTCCCAAGCCCTTCGGAACGGTTAAAGAAAAAAAGGTAAAGGAGGGCAAGGCACAATGAAAAACTATGTAAAGCCCACCCTTGTTCTCTTTTTAATCTGTTTTGTTGCAACCTTTCTTCTCGGTATGACAAATTCGGTTACTGCTCCGATTATTGAAAAGCTTGCAATCGAAACAGAAATAAAATCAAGGCAGACGGTATTCCCCGATGCCGTAAGCTTCGGCGAAGCAAATATTTTATCTGACGGCACAAGCATTGTTGCCGCACTTGATGAAGCGGGCAGCAAAATCGGATATGTTGTTGTTAATTCCGCAAAGGGCTACGGCGGCGACATTTCGGTTATGACGGGTGTTGATGCCGAAGGTAAAGTAACGGGCGTTAACATTCTTTCACACGCAGAAACTGCGGGTCTCGGTGCGAACGCAACAACCGAGAAATTCCGCAATCAGTTTATAAATCTTGTGGCGGGTATCACCGTTTCAAAAGATAAAGCAGGCGAAAATTCAATAGATGCTCTTACGGGTGCAACAATCACCTCAAGAGCAGTTACGGATGCGGTCAATGCCGCAATAGAAGCAGCGGGAGGTGAGAACAATGGCTGATAAGAAAAAATTGCTCGGCAAAGAGTTTACCAAGGGTCTGATTGCAGAGAACCCCGTTTTCCGTCTTGTTCTCGGCACTTGCCCCACTCTCGCAACAACAACAAGCGTTGTCAATGCTCTGGGTATGGGCATTTCGGCAATGATAGTTCTTGTTTGCTCAAACATAGTTATTTCTCTTCTGAGAAAGGTTATCCCCGATAAGGTGAGAATTCCCGCATTTATTGTAATTATCGCAAGCTTTGTAACGTTTGTCGGATTCATTCTTGAGGGATTTGTTCCGGATCTTTACGACAGCCTCGGAATTTACCTGACGCTCATAACGGTAAACTGTATCATCTTCGGACGTGCAGAAATGTTTGCCAGCAAAAACGGCATTGCTGCATCTGCGTGTGACGCAATAGGAATGGGACTTGCCGCCACGGCAGTTCTCATCTGCTCCAATCTGCTCATCTCCCTGCTTCGCCACATTATACCGAAGCAGGTGCGAATCGCGGCGTACATAGTTATCATTTCGGGCTTCGTTACCGCCGTCGAGCTTATAATGAAGGCGTACCTCTTCGACCTTTACCAGTCGTTGGGTATATTCCTCTCGCTCATCGTCGTTAACTGCATAATCCTCGCAAGAGCCGAGGCGTATGCGTCCAAAAACAAGCCCCTGCCGTCCATCGTCGACGGAATCGCCACGGGTCTCGGCTTCACTTTTGCCTTGATCGTTATGGCGGTCATCCGTGAGG
>CALGRR010000079.1 GCA_937880805.1 uncultured Clostridia bacterium | reverse complement strand
CAAGAACATAGGCAACAGTTTCTTTCACGCCCACAAACCGTCTGTTTTTAAGAAGCATAGATTTATCGGTAGTTTCAACAATCTCTCTTTCTGTTGACATAAATTCACCAGACTTTCTGTAAATAATTTTTAATAAATTTAAAACCTTATTTTCTTTAATTCTATCATTTAATAAATAAAAAATAAAGGTCATTATTAGAGCGAAAAGTGTCCTTATTTGCAACAAAACGGTTGAAATAGCATCCGCAATAAGTTATACTGTGTGTAAGAGGCGGTGATTGTTATGAGAAATGACCTGATAGAAAGACTTATCATGCACACGTATGAAAACCCTTCTTTTTTGCTTAAAAACAAAAATGATGATGAGAGAATCATCATTGAGGGCTCCAAGTTAATGAAAAAAGAAAAGCTTATTGCGGTCAGAGCCGATACAAATACCAATCATTTTCCGGAACACAGTCACGATTATGTTGAGATTATTTATATGTATCAAGGAACAAAAACCAATATTATAAACAATGAAACCGTTGTTCTTAATGAGGGAGATATTCTTTTTATGACCCAGAATTGCAGGCAGGAAAATCTGCCTTCAACGGATCAGGATATAGCGGTTAATTTCGTTGTTTTGCCTCATTTCTTTGAGAAAGCTCTTGAAATGCTGAACAGCGAGGAATCATTGTTGCACAGTTTTATAATTCAATGCCTGCGAGGCGATAACGGCAAATCAAGCTATCTTCATTTCAGAGTTTCAGATGTTCTGCCTGTGCAGAATCTTATTGAAAATCTTATCTGGAATTTGCTTGATGACCGTCAGGAGCAAAGAAATATAAACGAAACAACAATGGGTCTTATTTTGCTTCAGCTTCTCAGTCACATTGATGACCTTGATTATAACGGTGACGACAGCAGCCTTATATTTCACGTGCTGAAATATATTGAGGCTCATTTTGCAAATGGCAGCCTGACAGAGCTTTCGCAAATGCTTTTTTACGATTTCAATGCACTGTCAAAGCAGATTAAAAAACTGACGGGCAAAACCTATACGGAGCTTGTTCAGGAAAAGAGAATGTCTCATGCTTGTTTTCTTCTTGAAAGCACAAACCTCGGAATTTCGGAAATTTCGCAGCTTACAGGTTATGAAAACATCAGCTATTTTCACCGTGTTTTTCGTAAATTCTATAATATGTCGCCAAAAAAATACAGAGACAAAACGGTTACCAAATAAGAAATTGCGGTTGTGATTTTGGTATAATTCAATTCTGCGAATAAGGACACTTTTTTAACTAAAATGTGTCATTTACTTCTCTGTACCGTAATGATAAAATTAAGGTGTCTGTTGGTGAAAATATACTGATTAACCCAACAAATATATAACGGAGGCTAATATGAAAAGATTTATTTCAATTATTCTTGTAATGGTTATGATGTTTGTATGTGCTGCACCGGTATTTGCCGTTCAGTCTGAGCCTGAGCAGACAGCTGTATCTGCTGCAGATGAAGAAAACGGCGACAATGTATTTATTGCTTTCTTCGATAAACTATTTGCAAAAATCAGGGCGTTTTTTAATGGTGTGAAGTACCACTTTGTGATAAAGAAAGAGGGTGTTCCCAACACTATGAACAAAAACGCAATTCATATGCTCAAATCGGTTGAAGATGCTATAGGCGACAGCTTTATTATCACAACCGAGGACGGCAAGGTTATTGCAATCGACGGCGGTTATAAATTTGAAACCGATTACTTCATTCAGTATCTCAGGGCTGTCACGGGGCAGAGGGTGCCGAAAATTGACGTTTGGTTTCTGACACATCCCCACACTGACCACGTTCAGGTTTTCAACGAAGTGGCTGAAAACCGCACAAATCAGGTAAAATTTGACAAGGTTATTCTTAAATATGCTCCATATGACTTTTACGCTTCCATTAACTCAACGGAAGGTGCGGAAATGGTGGGCGAGTTTGACAGAATAAGTAAGGCTTTCCCCGAAAAAGTTCAGATTATCAATGACGGCGATGTTTTCAATATCGGCGCTGCAAAAATAACCACGCTTTTCACCTTTGACCCCGCTTTCACAAACGTTAATGATTCCTCTTTGATATTCCGTATGGATTTGGGCGGAAAAAGCGTATTGTTTACGGGTGATGCCGCTGTAAGCTCAGGCAACAAGGTGCTTGCAAACCCCGAATATAAGGAGCTTCTGGATTGCGATATATGCAAAATGTCACACCACGGACAGGCCGGTGTATCGAAAGAATTCTATGAAGCTGTTGACCCCGAAATCTGCTTGTGGCCTACACCTTCATGGGTGTGGAACAACTCCCACGAATCTCTGGTGCTTCTTACACCCGAAGTCCGAGCATGGATTGAAGAAATCGGTGTAGAGAAAAACTATATTTCCTGGCAGGGCTCGCAGGTTATTTATCTGGATTAATCCGATGAAAAACAGTGCGGGCAAATCAGATTGCTTTGTGTTATATTAAATATGCAATTCAATAACTACCGTTTCTCGAATTACGAGCTTGCAAAAATTTTCATAAAAGGGTGATTGTTTTGAAAAAAATTATTTCCATTATTTTTTCGTTTATTTTTCTTCTCTCGTCATATCTTTTCAGTTTTCTGCCGTCAAAAGCAGATACAGATTTTGCAATTAAGTCAATCGCGGCTGTGTCCGTAAACGGAATTGAAAACGGTATTATATCGGGAAAAGCCGAGTTTGATTTCGGCGATGCCGATTGCGGCTGGTTCAATTATTACGGCATCAGCTATAAATCCGACGCATATATGAAAGGCGTAATTACATATAAGCTCAAAGGTGAACAGTATTCCGAGGAATTCTTCCTTGAGCCTTCGGACGGCACAAAGCCTTTTTACAGCTTTATTGACGGCGTGCTTGATAAGACCAAATCAAACACTCTTTGCAAAATAACGCTCGAGCCTCTTGATAAGGACACGGCAGTGTTTGAGCTTGTCGGCGTTGACGTGTTCAACCGTGAAGTGCCCGATAAAAATGTTTATCTTCAGAACAGCGAATATAAAATCGGTGTCAATCTTCTCTGGGGCGGTGCATTGGATTACCTTGAAGACCTGGATTCCGACGTGCAGGCGGTTATGGTTGACGGCTTAACCAAGGTTGATTCAAAGGCTTCCGAGAGATACGGCAAAAAAGCCGTCAACAAAAACGTTAATCTCATCAACCGTCACGATACGGGCAGACTTGTTCAGCAGTCCTACTACGGCACCTTTGATTGCGATGATTATCAGAGCGCTATGTACGGTGAACACAAGTGGAATTATAACCCCGTGCAGGGCGGCAATCAGTATAACGAGAGCAGCAAAATAGTTGATCTTGTTGTGGGTGATGACTATATCTATATCAAGTGCAGACCCCTTGACTGGGCAAAGCCTGCGACGGATATGAGCCCCTCATATATGGAGGCAACCTACAGCATCTGTGACGGTGCCGTTGAGATAGCCTGCAGATTCGTTGATTTTTCGGGTTATCCCGAATATTACACAACTCAGGAGCTTCCCGCTTTTTACTGCATAGAGCCTTTTAACAGATTCGTTTATTACGGCGGCGATAAGCCCTGGACCGGAGATAAAAATTACTCATATCAGAACGAACTCATTTTCTGGCCCGATGCAGGCTACCCCAATTTCCAGGCAACGGAAAACTGGTCGGCATTTATCGGTGAGTTTGATGACAGCTTCGGAATCGGTATTTATACGCCTCACCACGGAAATTTCCTTGCCGGTGTTCTGGCAAGGGAAACCACCACAGATAAAGACCCGTCCGTAGCACCGCAAACATCATATATTGCAACTGTTAAGCACAACACTTTCCGAAGCTTCGTTCCGAGCGAATATAACTACTATATCGCAACCGGTACGGTTGACGAAATGCGTGAAAGCTTTGATAACCTGAGGTGATAGAAGGAAACAGTGTGCGTTTAACCGCCGCTGACATTTTATTCATTGAATCCGTTGCGAACACTCGTACAAGAAAAAAGCACTTCTCAGGAAGTGCTTTTTCAACTAAATCCACCCTTTTGGTGGGCGTAATATGACTAAAAAAACAGCGAATCATCATTTGATGATTCGCTGTTACTTTTTTAATTATTAAAATCCGCCGCCGAGAACGATGTTGTATCCGATGTCTGCAGCTGCCTTTTTAACCACAAGGTCTTTGGTTGTGGCATCTTTGAAATTAAGTGCGAGGTTCTTGATGCTTACGCTTGCAGTGTATTCCCAGGTTCCTTTTTCAATCATACCGTTCTGATTAATTTTAACCTTAACGGTAGCATTGTTATAATGAATTTTGATGTCGGCATTTTCTGTGTCGATTTTAAACTGCGGGAACTCTGCAACGGCAACGGAAACATCGCCGAGAACGGTGATTGCGTGGCCAACGGTGCCGCTCATATTGTGGCCGTGCTTGCCGTCGGTCTGGTCTTTCATTGTCATTTCGATAACGGTGTAGTTACCGCTCTTGTATGCTTTTATTGACTTTGCATCCGATGCAACAAGGTCTTTGTAGCCGCCGGTGATGCCGTCAAAGGTTGCGGAATTCTTCTGAAGAACTCCGTTGATTGCGGGCACTGCAACCTTATCAAGGAAGAAACCGCCAACGCCGCCGCCTTCGCCGATAACAATGCTGTCAAGTGTCATTGTTTGCGAATGCTGAACCTTGGGATGAGTTTTTGTTGCTGCCGCCTTATAAAACGCAATAATTTCTTCGTCAGTCCATTTTGAAGGGTCATCAGAAGGAGCAACGGTTGTTGTTTCGGCTGCAGCTGTGGTTTCCGATGAATCAACGGTTGTGTTTTCAGAAGCAGGTTCTGTGGTTAAATCTGCAACGGTGGTTTCAGCCGCCTGAGTTTCGGAAACATTATCTGATTCTGAAAGAGTGGTGGTTGTTGTGTCTTCGCCGCTGTTTTTGTTGCAGGCTGCGAATGCAACGAGCATTGCCGCAGCAAGTAAAAGTGCAATTATCTTTTTCATAATAAGCCCCCTTAATAATATACAGATATTCTACAATATAATCACCTTTAAGTCAATGAACAAGTTATAAATTTTTGACACTTGACAAAAATTGCATAACTGTATATACTGTTTATATACAGTTAACGGAGGTGTCGGATGAATATTTTTATTAACAACAAAAGCGGGCATCCGATATATGAGCAGATATATTCTCAAATCAAGAGCCAGATAATTAACGAAAAGCTCAGAGAGGATGAACCGCTGCCTTCAATACGCAATCTTGCAAAGGATTTGTATATAAGCGTTATAACCACAAAACGAGCCTATGATGAGCTTGAACGGGAAGGGTTTATTTATACCGTTGCGGGCAAGGGCTGCTTTGTTGCGGCAAAAAACACGCAGCTTATCAGAGAAGAAAACCTTAAAAAGATTGAGGAGCATTTGCAGGAAATTTCGCTTCTTGCATCATCCTGCAGGCTTTCAAAGGCGGAGGTTATTGAAATGTTTAATGTTGTTTTGGAGGAGGAATGATTTATGAATGCGATAGAAGTCAGAAATCTTTGCAAAAAATATAAAAATCATAAAACATCAAGCTTCAGGCTTGATAACATAAGCTTTGACCTGCCCTGCGGCTGCATTATGGGTCTTATCGGCGAAAACGGTGCGGGAAAAAGCACAACCATAAGGCTGATGCTCGATATAATTCAAAGGGATTCGGGCAGCATAAAGATTTTGGGCGAAGAAGTTAATCCGTTACCGAACAAGACAAAAAACGATATAGGCGTTGTGCTTGATGAGCCTTGCTTTTCCGATACTCTCAATGCGGCAGAGGTTGGAAAAATTATGGCTGCAACATATGATAATTGGGATAGCAAAAAATATTATGAATTGCTCGAACGCTTTGATGTTGACCCGAAGAAGCGTTTCAAATCTCTCTCGAAGGGAATGAAAATCAAGCTGAGCATTGCGGTTGCTCTTTCTCATAATGCAAAGCTGCTTATTCTTGATGAGCCGACCAACGGACTTGACCCCGTTATAAGGAATGAAATTGTTGGCATTTTCAACGAATTCACAAGAAATCCGCTTTGCTCCGTGCTCATTTCATCGCATATTGTGAGCGACCTTGAAAAAATCTGCGATTATATTGCGTTCATTCATAAGGGCAGGGTTATTCTCTGCGAGGAAAAGGACAGATTGCTCGAAAGATACTGCGTTGTTCAGGGAACGGCAGAAGAAATCAACCGCATCAGCCCCGATGCAATAATCGGCAAAAAAGAATCGCCCTACGGAGTTGAAGCGATAGCAGAGCGATATGCGGTTGAGGATAGGTTTGAGATTAATCCCGTAAGCATTGAAGATTTATTTGTTTTCATCGTAAAGGGGGAAGAATAAATGAAGGGTGCTCTTTTAAAGGAATTCTATGTCTGGCGAAAAACGGGGCTTGCTTACATAGCTGCGTATATAGTTATGGGCATTGCTTTCTGTATTGCCGGAGGCGTGTCCGGTGCATGGATGGGCTTGATGCTTGGCGGAATAAACAGAGGCTTCCTCGAGGATGAAAAGAATAACTGGAACGATTATTCCCGTGCACTTCCGTATACAGCAGTTCAAAGAGTTTCGGCAAGATACATTATCATTCTTTGTGAAATGTCTGTTGCTTTTACAATGGTAATCCTGACCGCTATTTTTTCTTTCTTGAAAGTGAAAGAATTGATTCTGTTAAGAGAACAGTTCAGTTACCTTGGAACAGATAATCTTTCAGTAGCTGTTACTGTTATGACTGTTGCAATCTCATTGGCAGGGCTTGCTTTTGCGATACCCATTAATTATGTATTTAAAGGTTCAAAACGCATTGTTATAGGGATGATTCCCGTGTTTCTTGCGGCAATTGCAATTATACTCTTACCATTTACGGCAAAATATTATTTATCTATGTCAGATACATTCCTTGCAGCGTTTCTGAAAATCTTCTATTACGAAAAATGGGTTACTCCCGTTTTTCTTGCAATAAGCGTTGCAATGATTGCCGTTTCCTGGATTGTTTCAATCATTATAAACACCAACAGCGGAAGGGATAAGCTGAAAAAGCTTAAAATAACGGCAATTATTCTGACTGTTGCAGTTGTTGCGGCAAGTGCGGTTTCAGCAGGCATTCTTTATAAAAACGGCAGATTTGAAAAGGACGAAACTGACTATTATGAGCACTATTACTCAAATCTGACAAACGGAAATTCTTCATTGAATCAGGAAGAAACAAAACCGTATGAGCCCACAGAAGAGGAACTCAAGTGCAGAGAAGAAGCTGAAAAACTTATGGAGAACTTTTTCAGCAAAACCCATGTGGGCGGTACGCTTGAGGATTGCAGAGCCCTAATTGAAAAAATGGGTTACTCTGAAACAGGTTATGTTGCTGACGAGTATTGCAAAGGAACCGATTCAACAAAGGTCACAATCAGGGTTTATACGGAACCCAACAGTGATATTGTAAGCCTTGTTAATGTTTCAACAGACATTGGAGACAGCAATCTTTTTAAAACTGCAACCGCCGAGGATATGAATGCGATAAGAAGCAGATTTTATGAAGGAATGTCGGAAGAGGCAGCGTTAAGCATATTAAAAGAGCTTGACCTTTGCTGTAACGGTATAAGAGAGTATGCCGACCTCGATTACGGAACAGTCAGATACTATATGATCAGATGCCATATTTCGGAATATAACGGCGGAGAGTCTGCTAACTACGCAATAAATATTGAGGCTGCCGACGGCAAGGTTTTTGATGTTCGTATTTATGAAAATATTTACTAATCAGCAATAAAATAACCGCCCGTGAGTTCAATTCTCACGGGCGGTTAATCTTATATTTATTTGTTTTCTTTAGGCTTTTTGGGCGCTGTTGCGTGGTTGAGGATTGCAACGGTGAGAATGATGATACCCATAACGATAAATATGCCGATCATACCTTTGCCCATAATGGGAAGGGAATCTATAAATTTATCGGGAGTTACAGCAAATTCATACTGCATAGCCTTCTCGGTGGTTTCTGCAACCTGCTCTATAATCTGAGTTGTCTGTTCCATAGCTTCATTTACCTCCTTAATCAGTTAACAAGTGCACCAACAAGGGTGAGAATAAGACCGCCTGCGATAACCGATGCAACCTGACCCGAAACGTTAACGCCGATTGAGTGCATAAGAAGGAAGTTCTGGTTATCCTCTGCAAGACCCATCTTATGAACAACTCTTGCAGACATCGGGAATGCCGAAATACCTGCTGCACCGATCATAGGATTAATCTTGTTCTTGGTGAAGAGGTTCATAATCTTTGCAATCATAATGCCGCCGAAGGTGTCAACAATGAATGCAACAAGACCGAGACCCATAATAAGGATTGTTTCAAGGCGGAGGAAGTCCTCTGCAACCATCTTTGATGCGATAGTGAAGCCGAGGAAAATTGTGATAAGATTTGCAAGAACATTCTGTGCGGTTTCTGAAAGTGAGTTAAGCACGCCGCATTCTCTGATAAGGTTACCGAACATAAGGAAACCGATAAGAGCAGTTGCGTCGGGAGCAACCATACCAACAATTATTGTTACAACGATGGGGAAGAGAATCTTGGTGAGCTTTGAAACCTTCTTGCCGGTGTTCTTCATTCTGATAAGACGCTCTTTCTTTGTTGTGCAGAGCTTGATAATGGGGGGCTGAACAATGGGCACAAGTGCCATATATGAGTAAGCCGCAACCATAATTGCCGCCGTGTAGTTTGAATTAAGCATATTTGCAACAAAGATTGATGTGGGGCCGTCAGCCGCACCGATGATAGCGATTGAAGCAGCATCCTTGAGGTCGAAGCCGAAAAGAGATGCGAGGCAGAGGGTAAAGAAAATACCGAACTGTGCAGCAGCACCGAAAATCATAAGCTTGGGATTTGTGAGAACGGGCTCAAAGTCAATCATTGCACCGATACCGATGAAAAGAATAAGGGGGAAAAGCTCGTGGCTGTCGATACCTATTTCAAAAAGGAAATCGATAACTGCTCTTACACCCGAAACAACACCGCCTGTTTCTTCAACGGGAGGAATGGGGAGATTAACAAGAATAGCACCGAAGCCCATAGGTAAAAGAAGAGTAGGCTCCATTTCTTTTTTGATTGCGAGGAAAATCAGCAATCCGCCGATTATCCACATAATAACCTGGGGGAGCGTGATGTTGGCTAAATTTCCGAAAACATCTGTTAAAATAGCCATTTTAAAAATCCTTCCTTTCTTCAGGCAAAGAACAAAGCTTACTGTTAACCCGATTCTCCGCCATTCTAACATTACGCGATAATTATAATAAAAGGTTTGAAAAAAAGCAAGAGCTTTGACGAAAATAAACATAACTTATATGCTTTTTAAATTAATAATGAATGATGAATAGTTTCGGACAGGCTCCGCCTATGACCGAATATATAATGGGTACGGGCGAAGCCCGTCATTAATTACGAATTACGAATTACGAATTACGAATTCAAAAAGCATACTTTTTCGGAAGGAGCTTATAAAAATTTTTTCAAGATATTGACAACGGCACGGTTTGTCTGTATAATTTGAACATATTCAAATTAGAACGCATTCTAATTGATTTGGGGAGAGATTGTTATCAGAAGAAGAAGAAAGGTCAATACGACCAAAATGGAAATTATTCAGGTTGCAACGAATATGTTCATTGAGAAGGGATATTCGTCAACAACCTTCAGAATGATTGCGGATGAGCTTGATATAAGCTCCGGTCATGTTGCATTTTATTTTCCGTCAAAAGATGCATTGCTTGCAGAGCTTGTTGAAATACTCTGCAATTTTCAATGGAAGCTGATGAAAAAAGAAGCGGACGACGGAATAAATGCTCTGCTTGCAGTTTGCTATGAGCTTATGACAATGGCGGCAGCTTGCGAGGAAAGCGAAATCGCAAAGGACTTTTTTGTTTCAACCTATAAGAGCAGCTTATGCCTTGAAATCATTCAGAAGAACGATGCAGGCAGAGCGAAGGAAGTTTTTGCGGAATACTGCCCCGACTGGACAGACGAACAGTTCAGAGAGGCGGAAATTCTCGTTTCGGGTATCGAATATGCAACTCTTAATGCAATCGGCAAATCCGTTTCTCTTGAAACAGGGATTTCAGGTGCATTGAACGCCATTATGAGTATTTATAGTGTGCCCGAGGAAATCAGAAAAGCAAAGCTTGAAAAGGTGCGGGCAATGGATTACCGTGCAACCGGAAAAAGAATTTTTAAAGAGTTCAGAGAATATGTTGATCAAACCAATGAGCAGGCATTTGATGAACTGATTAAATAAACGCAGAATGCAGAACGATATAAAATGGGTGTGGGCAAAGCCCACCCTTCGTTCATCACTCTGCACTCAATACCAAGGAGGTTTTTATATGAAAAACACATTCAAAAAAACATTGGCAGTTGTTCTTGCACTTATGATGCTTGCAACGGCTGTGCCCATGGCTTTTGCAGCAACAGAGGTTGCAAGCGGCACGGCGGGCGAAGGCGTAGCTTGGGTGCTTGGCAGTGACGGCACGCTCACAATCAGCGGCAGCGGCGAAATCGAAGTCGGCTGGTATAATCCGCCCTGGGAAGCTTATAACGATCAGATTCTCAACATCGTTATCGAAGAAGGCATAACCAAGATTCCGGGCACGGCTTTCTGCAATGCCGAAAAATGCGTTTCAATTTCAATCCCCGCAAGCGTTGAAACAATTGAAACATCCACAACTCCTTTTTGGGGCACACACTCTCTTGAGAAATTTGTTGTTGATGAAAACAACTCAGCTTTCAAAAGCGTTGACGGAATCCTTTTTTCAAAGAACGGTGAAACCCTTGTGTTTTTTCCGCAGAACCACGGGGCAACCGAATATACAATTCCCGATACAGTCAAAAACATAGCCAAATATGCTTTTTTCGTAAATAACTGTCTGGAAAAAGTAACCGTGCCTGATACCGTTACTTCTATCGGCCCAAATGCCTTTGATGGTTCTGAAATCAAAGAAATTTCACTCGGCAGCGGAATTTCCGAGTTTTCTTCTAATTGCTTCAGCGACACGGATATAAAATCATTTGTTATTCCTGACAGCGTAACTTCATTGGATTATAGTGTGTTTTATAACTGCTATGATCTTGAAACCCTTGTTATCGGCTCGGGAGTAGAAACAATAGGCGATAGAGTTCTTCGATATACGGAGAAGCTTTCTGCAGTTCATTACAACGGAACGAAAGAAAACTGGGATAAAATAACAATCAGTGCTGATAACGAATACCTTATGGCGAAAGAGCTTCATTTTGTTTCCGAAAAAGAGGGTGTTGCTCCTACCTGCAAAGACGGAAACGCAGCAGGACTTTATTGCTCTGAATGCGACGAATATTTTACGGGCGAAGTAATTCCTGCCATTAAAGACCATAATTTCAACGGCGATAATGTATGCGATTCCTGTAACTTCGTTTGTAACCACGAAACAGCAGAATATGTTCAGACCGCAGAAACTCATCAGTTCAAATGCGATGTATGCGGCAAAGCAGAGGAACCCGAAAGCCATTATATTTATAATTTCAAAAAAACAGATGAGAAAAACTGTGCACCTTATTGTGATGTTTGCGGTTTGCTTGAAGGTTTTACACAGCCTCACGCAATGACATACTACGATACATATGACTCGGAAAACTGCATTGTTTATTGCGAAAACTGCGGATACGGAGATGAAGAAACGGGTCTTGTTCCCCACTCAATGACAGAATATTTTATGTATGATGATGAACACTGTATTAAGGTCTGCGAAAACTGCGGATATGAAAATGAAGAAACGGGTCTTGTTCCCCACTCGATGACAGAATATGCTGTGTATGATGATGAATACTGCATTAAGTTCTGCGAAAACTGCGGATACGGAGATGAAGAAGCAGGCCTTGTTGAACATTCATTTGACGGCGGAACCTTTGTTCCCGCAACAGAAACAGAGGCTGAGTATACCAGGTATACCTGCGTAAACTGTGAGTATTTCTATAAGGAATACAATACCGAAAACGCACTTGTTCTGAAGCTTTACAGCGAATACGAAGCACAATGGGAAGAAGCTGCAATTCTTCTTTATGTCAACGGCGAGCCCGTTAACCTTATCAGAAATATGACGGGAACGGAATGGGATACCTTTGCTATGCCATACGACAAAAACTCAAGCTATGTTTTTAAGTGGATTAACGGAGAATACGGCGAAGAATTCGGAGTTAAAATTTATCTGCCCGATTCGGAAGAAGCAGCATTCAGCAAGATTGATATGAGCGATTATGAAATGCTGCAGACAATCTTTACAATCAATGTTGCGGATTACAGCGATGTTGATGCTGCACTTGCTAAGATTCCCGATTATCTTGAATTTTATTCGGCAAACAGCGTTGCGGCTCTCGTAACGGCAGTCAAGGGCGTTGAGAGAATGCTTCCCGCAGGCAAGCAGGCAGAGGTTGACGCTATGGCGGCGGCAATCGAAAATGCGGTTAAAGGTCTTGTTGAGCTCGGTGACCCCGTTCCCAACGGCGTTATCAATATGAGCTCAGGAAACCATGTATATATCAATGACTCTTATTATTCCGAAAAACCCGGCT
Organism: uncultured Clostridia bacterium; assembly: GCA_937880805.1. GTDB lineage: Bacteria > Bacillota > Clostridia > Oscillospirales > Acutalibacteraceae > CAG-177. The sequence continues at coordinate 37,639 of CALGRR010000079.1, read as the reverse complement.
ATGCTTATTATAACGAAGAAACTGGCGACGAATTATTCTATGAGTATGAAGGCAAATATGTAATCCTTGAAACCGAGCCCAAGGATGAAGGCAACGAGGATTATGTTCGCTACGGCATTGCAACATACACGGGCGAAGTTGAATTTGACCTTGTAAATACATTTGTTACATCATACGGCGGCACTTTCGGTGTTTATGATGATTCAAGCGTTACCCTTAATCTTTTCGGTGCAAACGCTTTTGCTCCCTATTACCCGGAAGACGATGATAAAGCAGGCATCGAGATTGAAGAAGACGCAAAGCTTCACATCAAAGACAGCAACGGAAGCCTTGTTGCCATAGGTCAGGATGACCAGGCAGGCATCGGCAGCGAAGAGGATGAAGACAACGGCGAAATCGTCATTGACGGCGGCACGATTTTTGCTCTCAGCCTTGGTGACGGTGCAGGCATCGGCAGCGGTAATGACGGCGGTGCAGGCAAAATCACAATTAACGGCGGCACAATCTGGGCTGAAAGTATGAGCGATGACGGTGCAGGAATCGGCGTTGGTGATGGCGGCGAAGGTGGCGAAATTATCATCAACGGCGGCGATATTACAGCCCTCAGCCTTGATGACAACGGTGCAGGTATCGGCGGTGCAGACGACGGCTACGTTGATTCAATCACAATCAACGGCGGCAACATCGTTGCAGGCTCGGAAGACGGTGCGGCAATAGGCGGCGGTGAGGAAAGGGTAAGCTTCGGCGGCAAAATCACAATTAACGGCGGCAATATTTCCGCAAGCGAATGGCATGATGTTGACGGAAACCTCATCGGCAACGGCAACAGCAAGTCGAAGGGCGAGAGCGATGACAATTTCGTTCAGATAAACGGCGGCAGCATAAACGCTTCAAACTCAAAGGGCATTTATCCCGTTCCCAAAGATAAAAACGGTAATGTGCTTGTGGAAAAACAGATAACTGTTCACGATTCACTTATAGGTAAAGAAATCACCGTTGAACTTTCAAACGGTTCAAAGATTACCGTAACACCTGAAGATAATGAAGTTTCCGTCTATGCCCCGAAGGATGCTTCGGTTACAAACGAAGCAGATTTGGCAATGGGTTACTGTGACCATATGTGCCACCGTGGCGGAATTATGGGCTTCTTCTGGAAGATAGTCAATTTCTTCAATAAGCTTTTCGGTCTGAATCCCGTTTGCGGATGCGGAAGGGTTCATTATTGATACGGAAAGTTCCCTTTATATCTACAATAAATTAACCTCAGGGAGGTTTAGCAAATGAAAAAAACAAACAAGCTCATAAGCATATTGCTTGCTGCGATAATGCTTCTTGCGTTTGCACCTTCTGTTGCTTTTGCAGCGGATGCCGAAACCGTTATTCTTTACACAAATGATGTGCACTGTGCGGTTGATAATTATCCCGTGCTTGCTGCCTACAGGGCAAACCTTGTTGCTCAGGGCAAGAATGTTGTGGTTGTTGATGCAGGTGATGCCATTCAGGGAGAGATTATCGGTGCACTCACAGAGGGTGAGGCTGTAGTTGACATTATGAATGCAGTCGGTTATGACTATGCTGTGCCCGGCAATCACGAATTTGATTACGGTATGGAAACTTTTCTTGACCTTGCACAGAACAAGGCGGAATATGATTATATCAGTTCAAATTTCCATGATCTGACTTCGGTTTCTCCTGTGCTTGCTCCCTATGCAATTAAAGATTTCGGCGATTATCAGGTTGCCTTTGTGGGTATTTCAACTCCCGAAACGATTACCAAATCAACTCCCGAATATTTTAAGGGTGAAGGCGGTAATTTTATTTACGGCTTCCCGTTTTTTCCCGAAGGAATGACAAATGAAGCTCTTTATGAAAATATTCAGGAGAGCGTTGGCGGTGCAATTTCAAAAGGTGCAGATATAGTTGTTGCCGTAGGTCATACGGGTATTCTGGAAACAACAGACGGTTGGAAATCAACTGATATTATCGCAAACACAAACGGTATTGATTACTATATTGATGCTCATTCCCACGAAACAACAGAAAGTGCAGCATATAAAAATATCGAAAATGAAGATGTTATTCTTACTTCAACCGGCACGAAGTTTGCTGATTTCGGCGTGCTCACAATCAGCGGTGAAACCGCAAGCTTTGAGCTTATAAATCCCGATGAAGTTAGTGTTAAGGATATGTCAATTCAGGCACAGTCAGCTTATGACAGCGTTAAAGCAAAGGTTGACGGCTACAAGGAAGAAACAGCATATCTTTGTGAAAAAATCGGCACATCCGAAGCAAAGCTTGTTGCCTATGATTCAGACGGAAGCTGGGCTGTTCGCAAAAGAGAAACCAATGCGGGCGATTTTGTTACCGATGCTTACCGTGCGGTAACGGGTGCGGATGTTGCAATAGCCAACGGCGGCGGTATCCGTGCGGATATTGAAATCGGAGATGTGTCACGAAAGAATCTTATGGATGTCAACGCGTTCAATAACGATATGTGCGTTGTTGAGGTTACGGGGCAGCAGCTTCTTGACGTGCTTGAGCACGGTGCACGCGAGTGCCCCGATCCAATCGGCGGATTTTTCCAGGTTTCAGGCGTGAAATTTGAAATCCACACCTACAGAGAATCTCCCGTTATCTGCGACCAGCTTGATAACTTCATTGAAATGGATGAAACAAAAGAACGCAGGGTTCAGAATGTTCTTGTTGGCGGTAAACCCATTGAACTTGACAAAACATATACATTGGCAGGCAGTGCTTATGTGCTCACCAAGGGCGGCGACGGCTTGACAATGCTTGACGGTGTAAAGATTGTTCAGAACGAGGGTCTGCCCTGTGATTCCGAAATGCTTATTGAATATTTCACAGAAACTTTGAACTGCGTTATTTCTGCCGAAAAATACGGCAGATCCGACGGTGACGGCAGAATAAAAATCGTTGATACTTTGCATACACACAGTTTTTCTGACGGCAATGAGTGTTTATGTGGAATTAAAAAAGCTGATTACAGCGGATATGATTCGGCTTATAAACGTTATCAGAATATAATCAGCAGCAACAATCTGAACGATGCGGCGATTGATTATGCAACAGAAAAGCATAATGAAATGGTTGAGGAATACCTCGATGGCGGCTGGCTCAGAAACAACTATACGGAAGAAGAGCAATATATTCTGGATGGGCTGGAAAACGGTTTTAATGAAATGTGCGATGATCTTGAAAAAGGTGTTGCAGACGGTACGTTTTTAAAACCCGATTACACCGAAATCGAAGCGAAAATTGCAAAGTTTGAAAAAACTTACAAAGGCGAGGAATTTGCACAGTTTATTGCAGAAGTCAAGGCGGAACTTGCCGAAATTAAAGAAGGCAACCCCGAATCCTATGCAGACATTGCGGATGCCATAGCGGCAATCGAAGAAAAGCTTGAAGAGGCAAGCTGTGACCATATGTGTCACCGTGGAGGAATTATGGGCTTCTTCTGGAAGATAGTCAATTTCTTCAACAAGCTTTTCGGTCTGAATCCCGTTTGCGAATGCGGAAGGGCTCATTATTAATTGAATAATCAAAAAGCCGACGGATTAAATTCCGTCGGCTTTATTACTTTTTCAAGCTTTCTTCGTATTTTGATGAATTCTTACCTCGTATTATTCCACTATTTTGAAGCCTTCTGCTTTAAGTGCTTCTTTGATTTCAAGAACGTGGTCATAATTTCGGGTTTCCATTGTGATTCGAAGATAACAGCCGTTCACGCTTTCCGTGCTGCCCGCACGCTCGTGATGAACGCTCGTAACATTGCCGCCGCAGTCTGCGATAATTCTTGAAACGTCTTTAAGCTGACCTGGTTTATCAATCAGCTCAAGCAGCATACTTGAAGTTCTGCCCGATTTGATAAGACCGCGTTTGATAACTCTTGAGAGGCTTGTAACATCAATGTTTCCGCCAGAAACAAGGCTCACAACTTTTTTGCCCTGAATCGGGAATTTGTTGAACATCGCCGCCGCAACGGAAACTGCTCCCGCACCTTCGGCAATCATTTTCTGCTTTTCAATCAGTTCAAGAATTGCACCTGCAATTTCATCTTCGGTAACAAGTGCAATATCGTCAACATACTTGTTAATCAGTTCAAAAGTGTGTTCACCGGGCTGTTTAACGGCAATACCGTCTGCAATGGTTGAAATGCTTTCGAGGCACTCAATATTTCCGCTTTTCAGCGAATTGAACATACTCGGAGCACCTGCAGCCTGAACGCCGTAAACCTTGATTGAAGGTCGGATTGATTTGAGAGTATATGCAACACCCGAAATAAGACCGCCGCCGCCAATCGGAACAATGACCGCATCAATATCGTCGATGTCGTTTGCAATCTCAAGACCGATTGTGCCCTGACCCGCAATCACAGCTTCGTCATCAAACGGATGAACAAAGGTGTATCCCATTTCATCCCTGAGCTGCAAAGCCTTTGCATAAGCATCGTCATAACATCCGTTAACAAGGCAAACCTCCGCACCGTAGCTCTTTGTTGCCTCAACCTTTGAAATCGGAGCACTGTCGGGAAGGCAAATCAGCGATTTTATTCCGTGCTTTGAGGCTGCAAGAGCAACCCCCTGAGCGTGATTTCCCGCCGAGCAGGCTATAACGCCTTTTGCTTTTTCCTCATCGGAAAGCGTAGCAATTTTATAGCCTGAACCACGAAGCTTGAATGAGCCCGTCTTCTGCAGGTTTTCGGGTTTAAGATATAGTTCGCATTCTGCGGCTATTCCGTTTGAAGGAACAACCTTTGTTGCTCTTATAATGTCCTTGAGCACCACCTGTGCTTCAAAAATCTTGTCAAGCGTCAACATTTTACTGCACTCCAATCGTGATAAAATAAAACAAAAAATCCCATCTCTTAACTAAAATAGTAAAGAGACAGGATTTCTGATACAAAATAATTAAAAATCTTGCGGTACCACTCTTCTTGCCGCCTCAAAAGACGACCACTCACTGCGACCAACATCGCTCCCCGCTGTAACGGTCGGGCTCCGTCTGCCTTACTCAAAAACTTTTCAGGCTCGCCGCTCTGAGGTGATTTGGCCTTGATAAATCCTTTCGCCGATTCACACCAACCATCGGCTCTCTGATGCGGGATTAATCTGCTGCTCCTCGTCATTGCGTTTGTGTGTTATTGAATTGTTGTCATTATAGCACCGTGAAAATCCGCCGTCAACCGCAAAATTTCACAAAAAATAATTTGCTTTACCGATTTAAAGTTTTGCACTTTTAACAAAGCAGCACGGTGCAATTTTTTTAAATATTTTATACCGCCTAACTCTACAGTTCGACTTTCTGTTGGGACAAAAGAACCACACATTCTATATGATTTGTATGCGGAAACATATCAACGGGGCAGATTTTTTTGACCTTGTAGCCCTTTTTGATGAAATAATCGAGGTCACGGGCAAGAGTTTCAGGGTTGCAGGAGATATAAACCACCTTTTCGGGGTTCATTTTTGCAACCGAATCAATGAATTTTCGGGTGCTGCCTGCGCGGGGAGGGTCCATAAATACAACATCGGCAGTTTCGCCCTCATTTGCAAGCTCCTGCATAAAATCGCCTGCATCCGCACAGTAAAACCTTGCGTTTTTTGCGTTGTTTCTCTTTGCATTTGCTATTGCATCTTTAACTGCGTCACGGTTAAGCTCAACGCCGATAACCGAGCCTGCAGTTTTTGCCGCAACAAGACCGATGGTGCCGATGCCGCAATAAGCATCGATAACCGTTGTGTTTTCATTTAATTCTGCAAGCTCCATTGCCTTGCCGTAAAGCTTTTCGGTCTGAACGGGATTTATCTGATAAAAGGATTTTGCGGAAATTCTGAAAACACAGCCGCAAAGGGTATCTTCAATATAGCCGTTGCCGTAAAGCACCTCTTCACGCTCGCCGAGAACAAGATTTGTATCCTTAGGGTTTATATTAAGAATAACCGTTGTTATTTCGGGGTGCTTTTCAAGAAGGGCGGCAACAAATTTTTTCTTGATCGGGAAATAGTTGCTTACTCCGACGAGCACAACCATTACCTCACCGCTTGTAAAGCCTCTTTTAACCAGAACGTGACGCAGAAAGCCCGTGCCTTTATCCTCATCATAAACAAGAATTTTGAATTTAGGCAGCATATTGCGGATGTCAACAATGATTTCATCGGCGGTTTTATCCTCTGTCATACAGGTATCAACCGAAACTATTCTGTGACTGCCCGACTGATAAACGCCTGAAATGATTTTTCCGCTTCTTGTTCTGCCGAATGCCGCCTGAACCTTGTTGCGGTAGTTATACGGATTTTCCATTCCGATTATTTTATTTACTTTTCCGAATTTTTTCAGCAGAATCTCGCACCGTGCCTGCTTCCATCTGAGCTGGCGGTCATAGGTCATATTCTGAAGCTGACAGCCGCCGCATTTTTTTGCAAGCGGGCAGGCATTGGGATTTGTTTTTTTATTTGAGGTCTGTGACATAAACTGTCCTCGCTTTTAAATCATTTTGGGTGCAGGGCGGTATTTTGCCGTATACTGCGAAACATTTATTCTGATAACGCTTACGATGGTTGTCATTTTATCTTCAAACTCAAAATCCTTGCCCGTCTGGGTTTTCATAAGAAGGGAAAGTGCAAGCTTTTTTTCTTCAACATCTTCAATTATTTCGGCGGTGCCCTTGCCCATTATTGATGAATAGGCAATGCCGTAGCGGCAGGCAACATCGCCCTCAAAGGGCACGAGGTCGCATTCCGCTTCAAAGAAAACCTTGGGGTTTGCTCTTATCAAATCAAGCTTTCTGCCTCTTTTTGCACCGTGCAGATAAATTGTGAGCTTGCCGTTTTCCATAACATAGCCGTAATTCATAGGCACAACATAAGGCTCATCGCCGTCAACAAGCCCGATATGGGCAATTTTTGATTCGTCAAGTATGCGGATAATTTCATTAATATCCGTTATTTCCTGCTCTCTTCTGGTTAATCCGTTGCTCATTTTTATTCCTCCTCGAAAAGCGGTGTTGAAAGGTATCTCTCGCCGCCGTCGGGCAAAAGCACAACAACGGTTTTATCTGTGTTTTCGGGCCTTGAAGCAATAAGGGTTGCTGCGTGAAGTGCCGCACCCGCAGAAATGCCTATAAGAATGCCCTCTGTTTTAACGGTTTTTCTTGCGGCGGCATATGCCTCTTCGGTTGAAACGGTGATTATTTCATCATAGATTTCAGTATCGAGAATAGAAGGCACGAAGCCTGCACCGATGCCCTGCAAGCCGTGTGCACCCGCCCTGCCTTCGGAAAGGAAGGGGGAGTCCTTGGGCTCAACGGCAATTATTTTTATATCGGGATTTTTCTCTTTAAGGTATCTTCCCGTGCCCGTGATTGTTCCGCCCGTGCCTACGCCTGCAACAAAAATATCAACACTTCCGTCGGTGTCATCCCATATTTCGGGGCCCGTTGTTTTATAGTGGGCATTGGCGTTTGCGGGGTTATCAAACTGTGCGGGAATGAAGCTGTCGGGGATTTGCAAAGCAAGATCCTGAGCCTTTTCGATAGCACCCTTCATACCCTTTGAGCCTTCTGTTAAAACGAGCTCTGCACCGTATGCAGAGAGAAGCTTTCTTCTTTCAATGCTCATTGTTTCGGGCATAGTGATGATAACCTTCATCCCGAGCTGTGCGGCAGTTGAGGCAATGCCTATTCCCGTGTTGCCGCTGGTGGGCTCGATAATAACCGATTCTTTTGTTATTCTGCCTTCTTCAAGTGCAGAGAGAATCATTTCTTTGCCCACTCTGTCTTTGGCACTTCCCGCAGGATTAAGATATTCGAGCTTTGCAAGAATTTTGCAGCAAAGCCCCTCTGCATAGCGTGAAAAATTCACAAGCGGGGTGTTGCCCGTGAGTGAGGAAACGTTTTCGTATATTTTCATAAAATCAACTCTGTTCAAAAAAGATTTATATTATTATATCAAATTATTATATGAACGGTCAAGGTGTTGTGTTTAGTAATTCTGCCCAAAACGGAAGCTTTATTTTTTACATTATGACGGAAAGATATTTCTTGCATTAGTGATTTAAATTGATATAATTAAGGTAGAGTTCGAATCATCTCGCTCTAAAAGGAAAAGTGTGGTTTTTCCAATCTTACATAAGGAGAAATTGTTATGGCAGAAAAAGTTAAAATCGGTATAATCGGATGCGGCGGCATCGCAAACGGAAAGCACCTGCGTGCAATCGAAAACATTGATTTCCTTGAGCCCGTTGCATTCTGCGATATTATTGAAGAGAGAGCAATCAAAACAGCCGAGAAATACGGCTCGCCCGATGCAAAGGTTTATACAGACTATAAAGAGCTTCTGAAGGATGAAAGCATTGTTGCTGTTCACGTTTGTACTCCCAACCGTTCACACAGCTTTATCACCATTGATGCTCTTGAAGCAGGTAAGCACGTTCTTTGCGAAAAGCCTATGGCAAAAACCTATGCAGAGGCAAAGGCTATGTATGAGGCATCCGTAAGAACGGGCAAGGTGCTTTCAATCGGCTATCAGTCACGCTGGAGAGGCGATTCCCTCTATCTTAAAGAGTGCTGTGAAAACGGCGATTTCGGCGAAATCTATTATGCAAGAGCTCTTGCACTCCGCAGAAGAGCTGTTCCCACCTGGGGCGTATTCCTTAACGAAGAAGAGCAGGGCGGCGGTCCGCTTATTGACATCGGAACACACGCTCTTGACCTCACTCTCTGGATGATGAATAACTATAAGCCCAAGATGGTTGTGGGCACAAAATATAAGAAGCTCGGCGACCAGAAGAGAACAGCTAATGCCTGGGGCGACTGGGATCCCGAAAAGTATACGGTTGAAGATTCGGCATTCGGCTTTGTTGTTATGGAAAACGGTGCAACCGTAAGTGTTGAATCAGCATGGGCACTCAACATTGCAGACCCCTGCGAGGCATCAACACTTATTGCAGGCGTTAACGGCGGTGCAGATATGCTCGGCGACGACCTTCGCATAAACTATGTTAAGAACGGCAGACAGGTTATTGAAACTCCCAACTTCGACGCAGGCGGCGTTGCTTTCTATGACGGTGCAAGCGACAAGCCCGAGGAGCTTGAATGCAGAGCTTTCTATGATGCAGTTCTCAACGGTGCAGAGCTTCGCACAAAGCCCGAGCAGGCAATGGTTGTTACCCAGATTCTTGAAGCAATCTATGAGTCAGCCGAAACAGGCAAGCCCGTTTATCTTAATGAGGAGGCATAATCTCTGATGAAAATTGCAGTTCAGGTTTACTCGGTAAGAGAACATATAAATGATACCGAAACTCTTCTTAAAGCTCTTGAAGAAATCAAGAAAATCGGATATGACGGCGTTGAATTCGCAGGATATTTCGGCACAGATGCAAAGGTAATCAAGGCAAAGCTTGATGAGCTCGGTCTGGTTGCCGTTGGCGGTCATATCGGCCTTGACGATTTCAGAGAGGATAAGCTTGAAGCAACAATCGAGTTTCAGAATGAGCTCGGAGTTAAGGCAATCGGCGTTGGCGGAGCACCTCACGATACGGTTGCAGAGTGCGAGGAAACGGGCAATGTGCTCGGAAATGCACAGAAATATGCATTTGAAAAATACGGCATAAAGACCTATTATCATAATCATTGCGAGGAGTTTGTTCCCGCTGAAGACGGCAGACTTCCCATTGATATTATCGGCGACAGATGCTGCCTTGAAATTGATACATACTGGAGCTTCCACGCAGGCGTTGATAACTATAAGTTCATCACCGAAAATAAGGATAAGATAATTCTTCTTCACATCAAAGACGGCATTGACGGCAAGCCCAAGGCTCTCGGCGAGGGCAACTGCGATATTCCCGCAGTTATCAAGGCGGCAAAGGAAATCGGGCTTGAATGGGTTGTTGTTGAAAACGATGACCCCGTGCCCACCGGCTTTGAGGATATAGCAAGAAGCATAAAGTATCTTAAGAGCATTATCTAAAGGAGATAAGACACAATGAAACTCGGAGTATTCACAACCTTACTTTCAAACCTCTCTCTTGAAGAGGCACTCAAATATTTCAAATCACTCGGCATCGAGATGGTTGAAATCGGCTGCGGCGGCTTCCCTGGCAATGCCCACGCAAATCCCGAAGAGCTTCTTGCAGACGATGCAAAGCTTGAAGAATTCAAGGCTCTTCTCAAAAAATACGATGTTGAAATCAGTGCTCTTTCCTGCCACGGCAACCCCGTGCACCCCAACAAGGAAATTGCTGCAGATTTTGATAAAACAATCCGCAACACAATTCTTCTTGCGGAAAAGCTCGGACTTCATCAGATTAACACCTTCTCGGGCTGCCCCGGTGACTGCGAAACAGCAAAATATCCTAACTGGGTAACCTGCCCCTGGCCCAACGATTTCGGCGAAATCCTTGATTGGCAGTGGAATGAGGTTCTTATTCCTTATTGGAAAAATCTCGTTGCATTTGCAAAGGAGCACGGTGTTAATAAGATTGCTCTTGAGCTTCATCCCGGCTTCTGCGTTTACAACACAGATTCGCTTCTCCGCCTTCGTGAGGCAGTAGGCCCCGAAATCGGTGCAAACTTTGACCCCAGCCACCTTATATGGCAGGGAATGGATCCCGTTGCCTGCATCAGAAAGCTTGGCGATGCAATCTTCCATTTCCACGCAAAGGATACAAAGATTGATAAATACAACACCGCCGTTAACGGTGTGCTTGATACCAAGCCCTACGGCGATGAAATCAACCGTTCCTGGATTTTCCGTTCCGTTGGTTACGGCAACGATTATTCCTATTGGAAGGATATTATTTCTAACCTTCGTATGGTTGGCTATGACTATGCAATCAGCATTGAGCACGAGGATTCTCTTATGAGCCAGAATGAAGGCCTTTCAAAGGCGGTTTCATTCCTCAAAGAGGTATTGGTAACCGAATCCACCGGCGAAATGTGGTGGGTTTGACGCAGATTTTCGCCAATACTGCGTCATTCCTCCTCGCAATGCCTTTGCTATACCCAATTAATAATTACGGTGCATTATTTTCGCAAAATAATGCACCGTTTTTTACTTTAAAGTATTGAAAAAATTTTTTACAGTGATATAATCGAAAAAAAGGGGGATTACAATGAAAAAACTTATAAAAATAATTTCTTTTGTTCTCATTTTCAGCTTTGTTTTAACGGCTTCGCCCGCAGCATTTGCGGCAGAAGGAGAGGTACCCGAAATGATTGAATACGGATTCATCGATGCGGGAGATGCAAAAATCGAATACGGGATTTACGGCAAGCCCGACGGTGAACCGCTTTTGCTTCTTTCTCCAAACGGCGGCGATATGCATTGCTTTGACGGCAGCATTCTGCCCGAAATGTCAAAGCATTTCAAGGTTATAACCGTTTCTGTGAGAGGCACGGGCAAATCTGATTGGGTTGAGGGCACAATGAATTTTGAAACAATGAGCGAAGACCTTGTTAAGCTTCTCGATGCTCTCAAAATTGAAAAAACCAACATATTCGGCTTCAGCGACGGCGGAAATCTCGGATTTGTTTTCACCCTTGCACATCAGGACAGAGTAAAATCCCTCGTTGTTATGGGCTCCAACATCAACACCCGGGGCACCAACACCTTTGACCAGATTCAGATTACATATCAGTATATAATTCTTTGTATCGAATCGTGGCTTTATGATGATGTTGAATACAAAATAAGGCGTGACATCAAGGGAATGATGGTTGGTCAGCCCAGCCTCACCTTTGAAGATATTTCGCAGATAAAGGTGCCCGTGCTCAACATTTTCGGCGAGCACGATATGATAAAAAGGTCGCATTCAAAAAAAATAACCCGTGCTATTGAGGGTGCCGAGGAGCTTATGATTATCGGCGGCGGCCACAGCTCTTGCTTTGATTTTACAGATACAATAATTAACCCCGCATTGCTTGAATTCTACGGGGTTGCGGAATAACCCGAAAGGAGAATTGCTATGGTTAACGGAAAAATCGGATGTGCGGTTATCGGCTACGGCGGAATGGGCGGCTGGCACACAAGAAAAATCAAGGATGAAATGGGTGAGTATGCCGAGCTTATCGGTGTTTACGATATTAATCCCGAAAGAAAAAAGGTTGCCGATGAAAAGGGCGTTCACTTTTTCTCATCAAGAGAAGAGCTTCTTGCGGATGAACGCATTGACCTTGTAACGATTGCAACTCCCAACGATGTTCACAAGGAAATTGCGATTGCCGCTATGGAAGCGGGCAAAAACGTTATCAGCGAAAAGCCCGTTACGCTTTCAACCTCCGACCTTGAAGAGATGATTGCGTGTGCAGAGAAGTGCGGCAAGCTCTTCACCGTTCATCAGAACAGACGCTGGGATGAAGATTATCTCACAATGAAAAAGATTCTTGATGAAAACACCCTCGGCAGAGTTTTCCGTATCGAATCAAGAGTTCAGGGCTCAAGAGGTGTGCCTGGTGACTGGAGAAACAGACCCGAGCACGGCGGCGGAATGGTTTATGACTGGGGCATTCATCTGCTTGACCAGGCAATGATGATGACTCTGCCCAGAAAGCTGAAAACCGTTTATGCAGAGCTCACCAATGTTACCAACGAAAACTGCGATGACGGCTTCCGCACAACGCTTATTTTTGATGACGGGCTTTCATTCTATGTTGAGGTTACAACCAGCAACTTCATTGAGCTTCCCCTCTGGTATATGCTCGGCGAAAACGGCTCGGCTGTTATCACCGATTGGGATTGCAACGGCAAAATCGTTAAGGTTTCCGATTGGGAAAACCGCGATGCAGTGCCTATCGTTGCGGGTGCGGGCATAACAAAGACTATGGCACCCAGAACAGATGACACTATCGAAACATATCCTCTTCCCGTTCAGAAGGCGGATTGGGGCGAATACTATAAAAACATTTTTGCTTATCTTAACGGCAAATCAGATATAATTGTTACCCACAACCAGCAGAGAAGACTTATGAAGCTTGTTGAAGCGATTTTTGAATCGGGAAAGACCAACAAGGTTGTTGAGTTTGAGGATATAATATAATCAAAACCCGCAATGTTCGTTTTGAACACTGCGGGTTATCTGTTCTCATTTATATAGGTCAGAATGTCGTTGACATTGCAATCAAGAATTTCACAAAGGTCATTCAATGTAACCGTGCTTATCGGCTTGTTATGCTTTAAGCGGTCAAGCAGACTGCGGCTTATGTTATATTCCTTGATTAATTTATAGGTTGTTATGCTCTTTTTCTTTAATGTATTATAAAACGGCTCATAGGAAATCATTTATATCACCAATAACAATTCTATTTTATACTCTATGCGTTGACAATTGTCGATAAAACGAGTATATTTATTGTGTAAATAAAAGAATTAATTAACGGTGAAAATATATGGAATATAAATGTGACATTTGCGGTAAGGAATGCAAGCAGGTATATCTTAAGCTTTCGGATTTTGTGAAGTGCGGTAAAAAGATTTTTATTTGTGAAAATTGTTATTCAAAAACGGAAAAAGCAAAATCTGATGAGTGGAAAACTCAAAAGATAAAATATTTTTAATAAAAACAACCCTCAATGTTCAGCTTGAACATTGAGGGTTGTTGAAGTTTAATGATTATTTATAAAGAGGGCCGTAGTTTTCGCAAGCTCTGAAATCTGCACCTTCAGCATCCTTTGTGCCGAATGCACCCCAAACTGCGGGGCGGAAAATCTTTTCGGCGGGAACGTTGTGAAGAGCAACGGGAATGCGGAGCATTGAAGCCATTGTGATGATGTCTGCACCGATATGACCGTAGGAAATTGCACCGTGGTTTGCACCCCAGTTATTCATAAGGTCATAAGCTGACTTGAAGGGGCCGTCCTTGCCGTCGCATCTGGGTGCGAACCAGGTGCAGGGCCAGGTGTAGTCTGTTCTCTTCCAGATAGTGTCTGAAACTTCATCGGGAAGATTTACTGTCCAGCCTTCGCAAATCTGAAGAACGGGGCCGAGACCCTTAACAAGGTTAAGACGAATCATTGTTGCGGGCATTTCAGCTCTGGTAAGGAAGCGTGATGAATATCCGCCGCCTCTGAAATAGCCGTTATCTGCTGCGTTCCAGGTTGTTGCTTCAAGAATCTTATCTGCATCCTCTGCAGTTACATTATACCATTCTTTCATAATGCCGTTGCCGTTTTCATCCTTAACCTCGCCGCAAGCGTCAAGGCAGCAAGCACCGGAGTTGATAAGGTGGATAAATCCGCCTGCATCCTTTGCCTTGCCTTCGATGTCATAGCCGGTAACTCTCTTAACAGCGTCTGCACTCCAGTGAGTACGAACATCGGCAAACATCTGGGGTCTGTTTGTAAGTAATTTCATAAAGAGCATACCGATGCCGTTGAGAACGTCGTTCTCTGTTGCAAGGATATAGGGCTCTCTTGTGCCTTCCCAGTCAAATGAGGTATTGAGAAGAGCCTCTGCGAAGTCAGCGTTGGGATAGAAGTCTGTCCACTGTCTCTGACCCTGGAAGCCTGCTGCGATAGCGTTGTGGCCAACCATTTCTTCTTCACAGCCTGCGGGAAGGTTTTCGTTGCCGTTCATAAGGTCCTTGATGATGCACATCATCTTAACAACGAATTCCCAATCCTTTTCTTTCTGCTCATCGCTCTTTCTTACGAATTCGGGGTTCTTGTCAAAGCCTTCCTTGCACTTTGCCTTTGTCCATGCGAGTGCCTTCTGGAATTCAGCTTCGTCATAGATACCCTCGCTCATTCGGCGGATGATTTCAACCTCGTCAACTGATTCAACTCTCATACCGAGATATTCTTCGATGAAATCGGGGTCGATAACCGAACCTGCAATACCCATACAGGTTGAACCGATCTGAAGATAGCTCTTGCCTCTCATTGTTGCAACTGCAACGGCTGCTCTTGCAAAACGGAGAAGCTTTTCTTTAACGTCATCAGGCATTGAAGTATCATCGGCATCCTGAACATCTTTGCCGTAGATACCGAATGCGGGCAGACCCTTCTGTGCATGAGCTGCAAGAACTGCTGCAAGATAAACAGCACCGGGTCTTTCAGTTGCGTTGAAGCCCCAGACACCCTTGATTGTGTTGGGATCCATATCCATTGTTTCGGAGCCGTAGCACCAGCAGGGGGTAACGGAAAGTGTGATGTCAACGCCTTCCTTCTTGAATTTTGCAGCGCAGGCTGCAGCTTCGGCAACTCTGCCGATTGTTGTGTCAGCGATAACAACCTTAACGGGTTCGCCGTTTGAATAGCGAAGATTTTCCTCAAAGAGTGCCTTGGCAGCCTTTGCCATATTCATTGTCTGGTCTTCAAGGGATTCTCTTACCTTGAGGGGTCCTCTTCTGCCGTCGATAATGGGGCGAATACCGATTACGGGATAATCGCCGATAAGTCTGCTTTTTGCCATAGGTATCAATCCTTTCTATGTTTGATGAATTTATTTTTTATTTCACAACCGCTTTGAATCTTTCGTAGGCTGCGTTCCACTCGGAAGCATTCTCGGGAAGATATTCGGCGGTGTTTTCGCTTTCACGCACTATTTTTCTTGCTTCGGTAACATTTTCAATGACTCCGCAGGCAAGAAGCTGAACGCAGATGTTGCCGAGCACAGTTGCTTCAATCGGGCCCGCAACAACCTTGCGGTTGCAGGAGGAGGCGGTCATCTGACAAAGAAGGGTATCCTTTGTGCCGCCGCCGATAACGTGGATTGCGGGGTAGGCTTTGCCTGTGCAGTCCTCAAGATTATCAAGGGTGAGGCGGTATTTCATTGCAAGGCTTTCATAGATGCATCGCATAACCTCGCCAACACTTTCGGGCACAGCCTGATTGGTTTTGCGGCAATACTCACGCACTCTTTCGGGAATGTTGCCGTGGGGCACAAATTCGGGTGCATCGGGGTCTATGAAGCATTTGAAGGGCTCCGCCGCAAGGGCAAGCTTTTCAAGGTCGGCATAGGAATAGCTGCTGCCGTGTCTGTTCCAATGGCGGCGGCTTTCCTGAATAAGCCAAAGACCGATAATATTTTTAAGGAAGCCAACGCTTGAATCGTAGCCGCCTTCGTTGGTAACATTCATTGCGATTGATTTTTCGTCAACGATAGGCTCCTTGAGCTCTGTGCCGAAAAGCGACCAGGTGCCGCTTGAAAGGAAGGCAAAATCGCCCTCTTCGCTCGGAATTGCTGTTATTGCACTCTGCGTATCGTGGCCGCAAACGCTGATAACATCGGTTGCGGGAATTCCGCATTCGGTGCATATATCCTCTCTTACCTTGCCGAGAGTTGTGCCCGAGGGAACGATTTCGCAAAGCAGACGTGAGGGAATTCCGAGGCGGTCAAGCAAGCCCGTTGCCCATTTCTTTGTTTTCAAATCAACCATCTGCGAGGTGGTTGCGATTGAATATTCGGTAGTCATTCTGCCTGTGAGAAGATAACCGAAAAGGTCGGGCATAAACAGAATCTTATCGGCTCTTTCGAGCATATGGGGTCTGTATTTTTTGAGGGCATAGAGCTGATAAACGGTGTTAAGCTCCATAAACTGAATGCCCGTTGTGCCGTAAAATTCGCTGTTGGGAACCGTTTCGGCACATTCCTCGATAAGACCCTTTGTGCGTTCATCTCTGTAATGAACGGGGTTTTCGAGCAGACAGCCGAATTCATCAATCAGACCGAAGTCAACGCCCCAGGTATCAATACCGATGCTGTCAAAGCTGCCGATTTCTTTTGCTTTGATGATGCCCTGCTTGATTTCGTGGAAAAGGCGGAGCACATCCCAATACATCGTATCACCGATTTTTACGGGGTCATTTGAAAAACGGTGCACCTCTTCAAGCGAGATTTTTGAGCCGTCAAATGTGCCGAGAATGGCTCTGCCGCTTGAAGCACCGAAGTCAATAGCTAAAACTCTTTTAATCACTGAATAACAACACCCTTTTTGAGAATAATGTTTGCATAAATTGCAGTTTCGCCCGTTGCGATAACGGCATAAGCCTTCTTTGCTCTGTCATAGAAAGCAAAACGCTCAACAAGCTCAATATTTTTTTCGCCTTCTTCAGCGGTGATGGTCTTTTTGTAGTCCGCCCAGATGGGAGGGGGATTTGAAGCATCGCCGTTATCCATAAGAGCAACGGGAGCGTCAACATAAGTGTCAAGAGGCATAAGCTTGAGAATTGCGGAAAGAATTTCGTCAACGCCGTGACCGTCAAGGCGGATAAGACGCTGTGCGATTGAAGCGGCGGGGAAGTTGCCGTCGCCGATAACGATTTCATCACCGTGGCCCATTTCCATAAGGATTTTCAAAAGCTCGGGTGAGAGAATGGGAGAGATGTTTTTAAGCATAATATCATTCCTTTATATCAATTTTTGTTTTGCATTAATAAAACGGGTACGGGCAAAGCCCGTCATTAACTCGCCGTAAGGCGAATATCACTTTCGGCATTGCCGAAAATATCACATTGCAACGCAATATATCACACGCCGAAGGCGTATATCACTGTTTCGCAGAGCTAAACTACATCACTGCGTACATATTATACATATTGCTGTAAATGCCGCCTTTTTCAATAAGCTCGGCGTGGCTGCCCTGCTCCGCAATGCCGTCTTCGGTAAGAACAATAATCTTATCGGCGTTTTTGATTGTGGTAAGGCGGTGGGCAATGGTGAGGGTTGTTCTGCCCTTTGCAAGGCGTTCAAGCGATTCCTGAACAAGCTTTTCGCTTTCGTTATCAAGAGCCGAGGTTGCTTCGTCGAGCAGAAGAATCGGCGGGTTTTTGAGGAACACTCTGGCGATTGAAATTCTCTGCTTCTGACCGCCCGAGAGCTTGACTCCTCTTTCGCCCGTATAGGTGTTGTATCCGTTGGGCAGAGCACTTATGAATTCGTGTGCACCCGCCTTTTTTGCAGCCTCGATGATTTCTTCATCGGTTGCATCTGCCTTGCCGTAAATAATGTTATCACGGATTGTGCCCGAGAAAAGATAAACATCCTGGGCAACAACGCCGATATTTGAGCGAAGAGAATGCAGCGTTATATCCTTTATGTTTTTGCCGTCAAGCAGGATTTCGCCGCTTTCGGGCTCGTAAAATCTGGGAATAAGGTTGCAGAGGGTTGTTTTTCCTCCGCCGCTGGGGCCAACAAGAGCAAGATTTTCGCCTTTGTTGAGGTGAAGATTGAGGTTATGAAGAATTTCCTTTTCGCCCTTCACATAGCTGAAGGTAACGTTTCTGAATTCAATTTCGCCTTTGACATCCGTTATATCAACAGCGTTTTCGCTGTCAACAATATCGGGGACCTCTTCCATAATCTGAGCAAAACGCTCAACACCCGTTATGCCTCTGCTGAACTGCTCGCTGAAATCAACGATTGTTCTGATTGAACCGAGAAGGGTTGAAATGAGCAGAAGGCTTGCGGCAAAATCGCCGGGAGAGGTTATGCCCTCTCTCATAAGAAGTGCACCCATTGCAATAACGGTTATGTATGTTACGCCGTCAATGAGCTTGACCGTTGCGTGAAACTGCGACATATATTTATGGCTTCTGTTTCTTATGTCAACATAAGCTTCGTTGCCCTTTGAAAACTTTTCTCTTTCGGTTTCCTCGTTGGTGAAGGAGCGAACAACCTTTACGCCGAGAAGGCTGTCTTCAAGCCTTGCGTTGATTTCACCCGTCTGGTGTCTGCCCTCACGGAAGGCATCACGCATTTTTGTTCGCGAATGCTTTGTCAGCAGAATCATAAGCGGCATAAGAACGAAAATTGCGATTGCAAAGCGAATATCCATTGTTGCAAAGATAAAGAAGCTTGCAACGAATTTAACAACCGTCATCAGTATCATTTCGGGGAAGTGGTGCGACCATTCGGCAACATCAAAAAGGTCGGAGGTCATACGGCTCATAAGCTGGCCCGTTTTTGTGTTGTCAAAAAAGGTGAATGAAAGCTTTTGCAGATGGTCAAACATATCCTCACGCATTGAGTTTTCAATCTTTGTGCCCATCTTGTGTCCCCAATAGGATTGACAGTAGCTTGCAAAGCTGTCGATACAGCGAAGTGTTATGTATGAAATTACG
Source organism: uncultured Clostridia bacterium (assembly GCA_937880805.1). GTDB lineage: Bacteria > Bacillota > Clostridia > Oscillospirales > Acutalibacteraceae > CAG-177. The sequence goes on along the minus strand of CALGRR010000079.1, from coordinate 18,561 downwards.
ATGGTTATTATAAGCTTAACTGTTATTCCCCTCGGGTCAACGCTGCTCTGGTCGGTTATCATTCTGACAATAAGGGGCAGAATAATTTCGCACGCCGCCGAAACCGAAGCACACAGCAGCACGCAAAGCTCTGTTGGCAGATGCTTTTTCAGATAGGGGAAAAAGCGTTTGATAAGAGCTATGTTCTTTTTTGTGTTTCCTTTTTTCTCTTTCATATTTTCCCTCAATGATTCCAATAAAATATCACCTTATATTATCTATCAAAAAAGCGGATTTGTAAAGTCTTATTAAGTAAAAATATTTTATAAATATTATGTAAACTTATTTTATCTTTGTTGACCTTATAAATATAAAATGATATAATACAATAGATTTAAAATGCCTAATTCTGTCCGAAAGGAAGGTTGACTTATGATAAAGATTTCACCGTCTGTGCTTGCAAGCGATTTTTCAAAGCTCGGCAAAGAGAGCATAAGAATGGAAAACAGCGGTGCGGATTATCTGCATCTTGATGTTATGGACGGCAGATTTGTGCCCAACATCACCTTCGGTGCACCCGTTATCTCCGCAATCAGAAAGCATACGGAGCTTGTTTTTGATGTGCATCTTATGATAGAGGACCCCCTTAAGTATATCGGCGATTTTGCAAAGGCGGGTGCGGATATAATAACCTTTCACGCAGAAAGCTCATCACCCGTTGAAGAAACGATAGATAAGATTATAAAATGCGGCTGCAAGGCATCAATAAGCGTAAAGCCCGCAACCCCCGTTGAAGAAGTTTTTCCTTATCTTGATAAGCTTTCAATGGTGCTTATAATGACTGTTGAGCCGGGCTTCGGCGGTCAGTCATTTATGTATGATATGATGGATAAAATAAAAACCCTGCGTTCGGAAATCAAACGCAGAGGTCTTGATGTTGATATTCAGGTTGACGGCGGAATAAACGAAAAAACCGTTGAAACCGCCGCTGAAGCAGGTGCGAATGTGCTTGTTGCGGGAAGTGCCGTTTTCAATGCGGAGGATGCAGCCCACGCCATTGCTTCTCTTCGCACTCTTGCAGAAAAAGCTTATTCACTTTAAAAGAGAAAGAGCGTTTTCTGCGGCAACGGTATTCCAATGCTCCTTTGTGAATTCATAAACAAGCTTTTCACATACCCAAACATTGCAGAATTCCGAAAAATAATGCCGCAGCTTTGCCGTGTCAAACGGCGAGCTTATTATCAGACGGTAGCTTCCGTTGCTTTCATAAAGGCTGCTTTCGGTGCATATTACGGATTTTTCAAGTCCCTTGATTGCCGAAAAAAGGCTGTCAAGGCTGCAGAATTCGCAAATCAGGCTCTCGACCTGCTTTTTTAAGGTTGATTTTTGACGCAGCCCGTTTTTGGAGTTTTCAAGCATTGTGAATAAAAGAGTGCAGCCGCCCTCACTTCGGGGCACAGCTTCGATTATCATTCGGCGTGAGGGGTCAAGAGTTCTGCCCAGAACCTTGCCTGCGGCATCAAGCACGGTCCATATGACACGCCTTGTTTCAATGGTTGAATAATCCATTTCCTCATATGTAATATCCAGCTCCAGCATATCCTGCTCGTTCAGGTCAACGATTATTTTGTTTTCGGCAGGAGAATTTATTTTCATTACAGTTCCCGCCTCCTTTCTCTAATATCATATGATTTTGGCGAAGGAGTTTCAATGAATAAATATTGGGAATTCGGAGGTGACCGCTTTGTCGGATAAAATCCAGAAACCGAATATTGTTAAAAGCTCACGCCTTTACGGCGATTATCTTATAATGCTTATCGCACCCGTTCTTGTTTCGCTTTTTTATTACGGAGAAAGGGTTTTGCTCATTCTTGCCGTAAGCATTGCAAGTGCGGTTGTATGCGATATGGCAATGAGCTTTATTCTGAAAAAGAAATTCTATCTCAAAGATTTGAGTGGAATTTATGCCTCTGCGGCAATAGCGTTGATGATGCCTGCGGGCATTCCGCTTTATATTCCCGCCGCAGCATCGGCTTTTGCGGTGGCTGTTGTCAAGGCTCCGTTCGGAATAAAAGCTCCGTTTTCTTCTGCGGCGGCAGGCTTTGCTTTTGTCTGCATCTGCTTTAAGGAACATATATTTGATTTTTCGGCAAAATCCGAAGGCAAGCTTCTCGGAGCAGCTTCAATCGGTTCAATGCTTGCAAAGGGAAATTCGGTTCATATCGATGCGGCAAGCATCACCGATGTTATAGGCGGAAATGTTGCGGGTCCCATAGGCACGGGCTGCGGAATTCTTATGATCGGCTGCTGTGCATATCTTTTTGTAAGACGCAAAAGAGCCCTTCTTGCAACTGCGGGCTTCATAGCCGCCTGCGTTGTTTTTGCGGCGGTGTTCCCGAGAATAAATGCATCAGCTTTAACAAGCATTGTGCTTGAGCTTTCGGCGGGCTCGCTTATGTTTGCGGCGGTGTTTCTTATCACAGACCCCGCTATGCTCCCGAAAAAAAGCGTTGCCAGAATTATTTACGGTGCGGTATGCGGCATAATCTGTATGATAATGAGATATGCGGGTGCTTTTGAAGAGCCCGTATGCTTTGCCGTGCTTCTTGCGAACGGAATCAAGCCCGTTATAGTTTCTTTCTTCGGCAGAAAGGAGGAAACCGCAAATGGATAATCAGAACATTTCTTTTAAAGATATATTTGCCAAGGGTGCGGTTATTTTTAATCCCGTGCTGGTTCAGCTTGCAGGTCTTTGCCCCGCAATCGCGGCGGCAACAAGCTTAAAGAATGCGGCACTTCTTTCGGTTGCGTTCTGTGTTGAAATCATAGTTTGCTGTGTTTTTGCAAGTGCGTTTCTGAAGAAGGTTCCCCGTTGGATAAGAGTTCCGATACATTTTATGCTCGGGCTTCTGATTGTGTGCCCTCTGCTTTATTATATCGAATCAAATATTCTTATTGATTTGAGCCTTAGTATGAAAATCTTTATTCCGGTTATTGCGGCAAACTCAATAACTGCGGTGCATTGCGAGCAGTTTGCTGTTAAAAACAGCGTCAGGCTTTCGTTTTATGATGCGGCGGCTGTCGGAATAGGCACAAGCTTTGTTTTTCTGCTCACCGGTGTTTTGCGTGAGCTTCTTGCAGGCGGCACAATAGGCGGCATAGCATTTGATTTGCCCGTAACCTTCCGTTCTGCGGCAATGCCCTTCGGCTGCCTTATTCTTCTCGGCTTTATGGCGGCGGTGCTCAAAGCCATAATTATGAAAAAATATCCCGAATATCTTGAAGAGGGGATAACCTTCAAGAGCCTTTCCGAAACAAAAGAGCCTGAAAAGGAAGAGGAGGAAGAGCCTGAAGAAAAAATTGAAATTCAGCCTGAGCAGGCTGAAGAAATTCCCGCTGAGGTTGAGGATGTTTATGAAGAATTCTTTGCAGTTCCCGAAGCTGTTGAAGAAATAATAAAAGAAGAAACAAAAGAGGAACCCAAAGCCGAAAATGAAATAAACATTTCAGATTTTGATGAGCTCTTTAAATCTCTTGAGCTTGAAATAGAAAAGAGAATGGAGGGTGACGGGCAATGATAAAAGCACTTTCCGATTTGCTGATAACTGCTCTCTATACGGTGTTTATACAAAATCTTGTTCTGAGTATGGGTCTCGGACTGAGCGAATCAATAAGAGTTTCAACCCGCCCCGGAATTTTCGTGAGAATTGCGGTTATGATTTCGGGCTTTTCCGTTGTAACAAGCACGGTTTGCAGTCTGATTGATTCCGCAACGGCAGAAATGAATTTTCCTTATGCGGCAAGGGCTGCGATTTACGGCGGAGTGCTGGCGGCGGTCTATACCGTTGTTGCAACCGTTCTGCGTTTTATATTCAAAGCAGACCGCAAATTTCTGGGCACGCTGGGAATTGCGGCATTCAACACCCTTGTTTTTGCAATTCCGTTTATCGACCATTCTGCTGGCTATTCTCTTGCAGACAGCATCGGTTCGGGCATAGGTGCGGGCATAGCCTTCGTTTTTGCCGCAGCACTTATCAGCAAGGGCTCTGAAATGCTTGAAAAAAACAAGGATATTCCCGAAATATATAAGGGCACTCCCGCAATGTTCCTTTATGCGGGGCTGCTTTCTCTTGCATTTGCAGGATTTTCGGATACGGTATTTTTCAGTTAGGAGATTAACAGTATATGTTATTTCACAGGGGAACAATAGAAAAGGCGTTGAAGCCTTCGCAGCGAAAAAGCATAACCGAGTTTGCAACCCATTTCGGAACAGAGCTCAGTTATGAAGAAAAGATGCGAAACAAAAAAATCGCTCAGGCGATTCTCATAACGGCAGGAGTGCTTGCACTCATAGGAATCGGATTTTTTGTTACCGATGTTCTGCTTCGGATAACCGAAGTTCCGTATACTAATTAACTTCACGAGGAGAAAAAATGGATTTTATTCCTTATAATTCAAGGTTAACATATCATAAAAGCCCCTTCGGTGCAGTAAAAGAGGGCGAAGAGGTAACGATAAGAATAGTGCTTCCACGCAGCATTTGCTGCACGGGGGCAAGCCTTGTTATTACCGCCGATAACGGCAAGCCCGAGATTTACCCTATGAGCTGGGACGGTATGCAGGGCAACGACGAGGAATGGTGGACTGTTAAATTCACACCCGGAAAGCAGGGGCTTTATTGGTATCATTTTGCGGTTGCGGCAAGAATAGGCGGCGGAATGATAACCTGCTTTGATAATTCAACGGGCAGGCTTTCGCCCGACGGAAGCAGCTTCCAGTTAACCGTTTATTCAAAAGATTTCAAAACACCCGATTGGATAAAGGGTTCCGTTATATATCAGATTTTCCCAGACAGATTCTGCTTCTCGGGCGAAGAAAAAAAGAATGTGCCCGCAGAGAGAATTCTGCGTTCTGATTGGGGCGGAAAGCCTCTCTGGGAGCCCGATTCGCAGGGAAAAATAAATAAATACGATTTCTTTCAGGGCGATTTCAAGGGCATAGAAAGCAAGCTTGACTATATCGCCTCGCTCGGTGTTGGCTGCATATATCTCAATCCCGTATTTGAGGCACAGTCCAACCATCGCTATGACACGGCAGATTACGAAAAAACCGACTGCCTTCTCGGAAGCGAAGAGGATTTTGCTTCTCTTTGCGAAAAGGCAAAGGAAAAGGGCATTAATATAATCCTTGACGGCGTTTTCAGCCATACGGGGTCCGACAGCAAATATTTCAACAAAAGCGGAAAATACGGCTCGGGCGGTGCATATAACAGTAAGGAATCGCCTTATTTCAGCTGGTACAGATTCGAGGAATATCCCGATAAATACGGCTGCTGGTGGGGCGTTGACATTCTGCCCGAAATTGATGAAGAGAATAACAGTTATATTGAATATACAGCAGGTGAAAACGGAATTTTACGCAAGTGGCTTCGCTCGGGTGCGTCAGGCTGGAGGCTTGATGTTGCCGATGAATTGCCCGATAAATTCCTTGACAGTCTGCGTAATGCGGTAAAAGCGGAAAATCCCGATGCATATATTCTCGGCGAGGTCTGGGAGGATGCATCGAATAAAATCAGCTACGGCGAAAGAAGAAGATACCTTCTGGGCGGTCAGCTTGATTCGGTTATGAATTATCCGTTTGCCGATTTGCTTATTCACTTTGCAATAAGCGGCAATGCAGAGGGCTTTAACAGCAGAATTTCCGAGATTTGCGAAAATTATCCCAAGGAAGCCGTGGACTGCCTTATGAATCATATAGGCACCCACGATACCTGCAGAGTGCTCAACCGTCTTGCAACGCTCGGCAATTACCGTTCAACCCATCTTGAACGCTATGCGGGCGGGCTTTCCGACGATGAGAGAGAAAGAGGCAAAAGGCTTCTGAAGCTCATTTCGGTTATGCAGTTTACCCTGCCCGGTGTGCCTTGCATATATTACGGCGATGAGGCGGGAATCGAGGGCGGCGAGGACCCCTTCAACAGAGGCTGCTACCCCTGGGGCAAAGAGGATAAAGAGCTTCTGGAGCACTACAGATTTCTCGGAAAGATACGCAAGGAGCATAAGGTTTTTGCACAGGGTGAGTTTGTGCCCGTTTCTGCGGCACTCGGCTGTGTGGCATATGAAAGAAGAAGTGACGCAGAAAGAATAATGACCGTTGCAAACCGCAACAGCCATTCCATTGTTTATATTTTACCCGAGGAGGGCTATGTTTCTCTGACGGGCGAAAAGATTATCGGCAGAGAGCTTTATTTGGAGAAAGAAACGGCGGCAATTTTGATATGGCAAAAAAAGGCAGAAAAAATATAATATTCAAAACGCAGAGGCAGAGCAGCAGCGGTGAGCTTAAAAGATTTATTTCGATTTTTGCAATTTGCGTTATAGGCATTGCGGGCATTTCCTGCCTTGCTATTCTCAGCAAATTTGATTTTGATATAAAAAGTGCCGTTGGCGGCGATATTCAGACCGAAACCTCGGTTGCGGAAACAACAACCGCAGCGGCGGTTGATGAAACGGATGCAACGCTTCTTATGTGGTGTGCGGATTCAAAAAGAGAGAATCTGCGTTTCATCTGGCTTTGCAGCTTCAGTGTGCCCGAAAATGAGGTCAGGCTTTATTCGCTTGACCCGAAAACCGTTGTTGATTCGGGCGGTGTTTCAAGAACTCTTGAGGGCTGCTACTCGGCATCGGGGGCAACGGAGCTTATCAAAGCGGTTGAGGGCTTTGCGGGTGTGAAGATTGACCGTTATATCGGCTCAACAGATTCCGAGTTCAAAACGATGATAAATCATTTCGGCGGTTTTGAAATCAATGTGCCCGAGCAGACCGAATACCGCAGCGAGGAATTCAATCTTATGCTTATTAAGGGCAAGCAGAATATCAAGGGCGACACAATGTTCAGATATATGCGTTATCTTGCAACCAAGGGCACGGAAGGCAGAAAGCAGCAGTCCGAGGTGCTTATGCAGATAATGAATTCCGTGTTCAGCAAAAAGAATACGGAAAGAATGAGAAATATTTATTCCAAGCTTTCAAATAATTTAAGCACAGACATAACAATAGTTGATTTTTCACAGAATGAGCAGGCTCTTTCAACTCTTACGGAAAGGGGAATTCTCCGTAAAACCGTTGTGCAGAGCGTTGAAGATTTCGGTAAATCCGAAAAGGAGAGATAAATGAGAGCTTTTATCAAAAAGCTGATTTCGGTTGTTTTTGTAGCGGTTATTATTCTTTCGGCGGTTGTAGCGGTTAATCTCGGCAAAAACTTTTTTGTTGATACCGCCGCCGAGCTGGGCGATGAGCCTCCCGCCAAAATTACGGATACGGGAAGCCCGTTCAAGCATTATTATGATGACCTTGAAATCACCGAAAAGCACGCTTATAACAGAATAATTAAAGAAATCTACGGTATGCCTGAAAGAATAAGAATACCGTTTATAGAGATTGAGCAGCTTGATAAGGTTTTTACCGCATTGCTTTATGATAACCCCGATTTGTTTTTTGTTGCCCGCAGATGCTCCATTGTAACAAGGCTTTCGGGAACCTACTGTATGATAGATTATCTTGTCACTCCCGAAGAATATGCCAAGCAGAAAGCGGAGCTTGACGCTGTTTGCGATAAGGTTATTGCAAGCCTTGACGGCATTGATGACCCGTGGCATAAGGAGCTGAGAATCCACGATTATATTGTGGATAACTGCAAATATGTTCACGTCGACGGTGAGCTCACCTATTCATCATCCTACGGTGCTCTTGTTAACGGCGAAGCGGCGTGCGAGGGCTACACAAAGGCAATGAAGCTTCTGCTTGACAAGGCGGGTGTTGAAAGCGGAATAGTCAGCGGCGTTGTTGATGACCCGAATGGAGAGCCCGGCAACCATATGTGGAATGTTGTTAAAATCGGCGATGAGTTTTATCACACGGACTGCACCTGGGATGACCCCGTAAGCGACACGGGCGAGCAGATGAAGCTTTATGCATATTTCAATCTGAGTGATGAGGTTATCTCAAAAACGCACACGGATTTTTCAAGAGATTTTTCCTGCAATTCAATGGCAGAGAATTATTATGTGAAAACGGGCAGCTTCTTTGAAACCTATTCGCAGGCGGATGTCAAATCGCTTGCAGAGGCGGTTGCAAAAACGCTCAACAGAGGCGAAAATGATGTTCAGCTTCGCTTCGGAAGCACAAAGGCATATAATGAAGCGGTTGCCGACCTTATAACTAACGGCAGAATATATGACGTGCTTGTTAAAGCAAAAAACAAAACAAGTGCGGTTTTTTCAACCGATTCACTCACCTATTATAAAGACAAAGAACAATGCGTTATTAATTTCACTCTGAATGTTACAGGAAGGGCAGAATTGACGAATGGATAAAAAAAGAATTGAAGCGGCGGTAAGAGAAATTCTTATTGCCGTTGGCGAGGACCCCGACAGAGAGGGTCTTGTTGAAACCCCCGCAAGAGTTGCAAGAATGTATGAAGAAATCTTTTCGGGGCTTGAAGATAATCCCGAGCAGCATCTCAAGCTGTTCAACGAAACGGGCAACGAAGAAATGGTGGTTGTCCGTGATATTCCGCTTTATTCAATGTGTGAGCATCACCTGCTTCCGTTTGTGGGTAAGGCTCATATCGCTTATATTCCCTCGGCGGGCAAGGTTATAGGTCTTTCAAAGCTTGCAAGAATATGCAGCAGCTTTGCAAAGCGTCCCCAGCTTCAGGAAAGGCTGACTTCGCAGATTGCCGATTTTCTTTTTGAAAAGCTTGATGCGGTCGGCGTTGCGGTTGTTATTGAGGCGGAGCATCTTTGTATGACAATGAGAGGTGCAAGGGCTTCGGGTGCACAAACAAGAACATCGGCACTCAGAGGAATTATGAGAAGCGATGCGAGAACAAGGTCGGAGGCAATCAACCTTCTCACCGGAGGAAACAGATAATGTTCAGAGCAGGCAGATATGAATTCCCGCTGGGCAAAAAAACCTATGTTATGGGAATTCTTAATTATACACCCGATTCTTTTTCAGACGGCGGAGAGAATTTTTCGCCCGAAGCGGCACTTGAAGCGGCTGTGAAAATGCAGAGTCAGGGTGCGGATATAATTGATATTGGTGCAAATTCAACAAGACCCGGTGCCAAAATTCTTTCGGCTTCGCAGGAGCTTGAAAGGCTTGCTCCCGCACTTGAAGCAATCTGCGGTAAGGTTGATGCGGCAATTTCGGTTGACACCTTTTATCCGCTTTGTGCCGAAGCGGCACTCAAAGCGGGTGCAAGCATAATCAACGATGTAAGCGGTGAATTCAACCGTGAAATGGCAGAGCTTGCAAGGAAATACGGTGCGGGCTATATCGTTGTGCATAATCCGTGCGGTGCGGGTGTTACTGCGGAATATGAAAACGGGGTTGTGAGCAGCGTAAGGAATTTCTTCCTTGATGCTTTGCAGCTTGCGGCAGAAATCGGCTTGCCGAAGGAGCAGCTTTGCCTTGATACGGGCTTTGGCTTCAGCAAGAAATATGAAGATAACATTGAGATTCTGGCGAATATGGAATGGCTTAAATTCAAAGGGGTTGCCCTGCTTTCCGCAAGCTCAAGAAAAAGATTTATCGGCACGGCGTGCGGTGAAGAAAATCCGAAAATGCGTGATGCGGGCACCGTTGCGGCAAACACTGCGGCGATTGCAGGCAGAGCAGATATAATCAGAGTTCACGATGTTTATTCCGCCGTTCAGGGTGCAAGGGTTGCCGATGCAATATACAGGAGATAGCCTATATGGATAAAATAGTTATAAGAGATCTTAAAATCTTTGCTTATCACGGAGTAAATCCCGAAGAAAAGATTAACGGGCAGATTTTTATTCTGGATATTGATGCGGGTGTTGATATTTCAGCACCGTGCAAAAGCGATAATGTTGAGGATACCGTGAATTACGCCGAAGTAATTTATGAAGCAACAAGAATATTCACCTGCCAAAAGGATGATTTGATAGAAAGAGCCGCCGAGAGGGTTGCTCAGGGGCTTTTTGAAAAATTCGGGGCAATAAAGACCTTGAAAATTTTGCTTAAAAAGCCCGATGCACCTATAGATGCCGATTTCGGATATGTGGGTGTTGAGATAACGAGAGAAAGAAAGGATTGAGAAAATGAGCGAAGCGGTAATTGCACTCGGCTCAAATATGGGCAACAGAATAGAGAATATCAATGCCGCAATAAGAGCCATTGCAAAGCTTTCGGGAGTTAAGATAATCAAGGCTTCAAGGGTTTATGAAACCGAGCCCGTTGACTGCACCGACGATGCAAAATATTATAATGCGGCGATACTTATTGAAACCTCGGTTATTCCCGCAATGCTTCTTGGCGAATGCCTCGGCATTGAAGCGGCAATGGGAAGAATAAGAACAAGAAAAAACGAGCCCAGAATAATAGACCTTGATTTGATTTTGTATGAAGGCTTCAAAAGCGAAAGCTTTGAGCTTACAGTGCCGCACCCCAGAGTGCTTGAAAGAGCTTTTGTTATGGTACCGCTTCTTGACCTTTATCCCTCGGGCAGAGCACCCGGAATGTTTTTCGGCCCTCATCTGAGAGATATAGGAACAGACGGCGTGACCCGCATTGAAAAAGAAATTATAATTCCTATTTACTGAGGTGGATTATGGCAGGTTCAACTATTTGCGATAACTGTGCGTTTTATGATTATAACGAAGATTATGAGTGCTATGAGTGTACGGTAAATCTTGATGAGGACGAGCTTTACAGATTTATGCAGGGCTCTTCCTTTGAGTGCCCGTACTACCAGCCCTATGATGAATATAAAATTGTAAGAAAGCAAAACTGACGGAGGAATACATATGAGTAAAGAAAAAAAGTCTGGCACGAAGGCAATTGTTATTTCGGCTGCCGCGGTGATTCTTGTTGCGGCGGCTGTGCTGATTGCAGTTTTTGTTATAAAGCCCGCGGTTGATAACAAGGACAAGCCCGATAACACAACAACAACTGCCGTGTCAACTGAGCAGGATATTAAGCTTGATACAGAGCTTGTTGATTATAACGGAACAAAGATTCCCAGAACCTTTGCGGAAATTCTTACGGAAAATGAGAGCAAAAGAGAAGCAAAGTGCGGGGAATACGGAGCAGTTACCGAAATCGGCGGAACAAAGATTTCTCTGCCCGAGTTTGCTATGTATTACTATACAAAATTTACAAACAAGTATTCCGAAGCAAGAAACTCCATGGCAACCAAGGGCTATAATATAACGGGCTATGATATTGAAAAAATGCCCGATGAGCAGAAATACACAACGGGTGACGGTACCTGGGCAAACTATTTTGCTTTTGGTGCGGTTCAGGATATTCAGAAGGATTACGCCAATTTCCAAAGGGCCTGCGAGGCGGGAACAGAGCTCACCTCGGAGGATATGGAGTTTATTGCTTATAACTACAATACTATCTGCAACAATGCAAAAAGAGATAATCAGACTCCTGATGAGCACTTGGCAAAAAGCTATGTTGAGGGCGTTGACCTTTCAATGTATATGTCAAGAGTTATAATGATGATGTATTCAAAAAGATATGAAGAGAATGAACAGATAAGGCTTGAAGAAGCCTGCACAGAAGACGAGCTTCAGGCAAAATTCAATGAAAATCCGATGCTTTATAAAGTTGCAAAAGTCCGTGTGCATATGATGGCAAGCGAATTTACGCAGGAGGAAATTGATGCAATAAAAAATGTTGAGGATTTCAACGCTTTTGCAAAGAAGAATTATCCCCGTGACGATTATGATGTTGACGGAATAACAAATCTCGGATATATGACCTACAGCGAGCTTGAAGCTTTTCACGGCGAAACAGTTGCAAACTGGGTGTTCGATAAAAACAGAGTTGCGGGCGAGCTCGGAACGGTCAAGGATTATCTGGGCAGCTATGTAATTCTTGTTGAAGAGCCCGCATTTACCCCTTATTCGCATCAGATTCTTGTTTATAAGAATGCACGCAGCGGTGCACCCGAAAGAGCAGCGAAGTTCTATGAAGAATGGCAGGCGGGCGAAAAGACCGAGGCTTCGTTCAGGGAGCTTGCCGCAGATTACGGCGAAGAAATTGCCGCAACAATCACCGATTATGACAGAGATATGGAAATCTGGCTTGCCGACCCCGCAAGAAAAAGGGGCGACACAGCAAAATTCGAGCTTTCGGATGCGGTTTATGTTGTTTATTACCTTGAACCCAACACCGAAGATTTTGACTGGAAAAAGGATGTTGCAACAGACCTTGCAACAGATAAATACAAGGCGGAATATGATAAGCTGATTGAAGAAAAATATGCCGAAAAGGTTGACGATAAGGTTCTTCAGAAATGCTTCAAGAAGGTCAATGTGAGAATTGACAGATTCAATAAGAATATGGCGGAAAAATAATCATATAATTCCTCGTTAAGTGAAGCTCACCTTACGGTGAGAGAAGTATCGCAAGCGACGAGAAGTTTTCGGCTATGCCGAAAGTGAAGTTTGCCTTTCAGCAAGATAAGGATAGGCTCCGCCTATGACCGAATATATAATGGGTAAGGGAAGCCCTTCCGAAACTCTGCGTTCTGCACTCTGCACTCACCACTCAAAACGCAGACCTTTCATTACGAATTACGCATTCCGAATTACGAATTATATCCGATTAAGCGGGGAATGAGCTTCATTCCCTGCTTTTTTATTCCAAAATTCACAAATAATTCAAGTATTATCAAAAAAAACATAAAAATAGTCTTTTATTTTATAATATAAAGTGATATAATACTTGATAATTATAGACTTTAGAACATTGCTTCGGCAAATATGCTGAAGGGGAGGATAAAATGTCTGATATAATTTCTGTTAAAAATTTAAGCAAATCCTACGGCAGCCATCAGGTGCTCTCAAATGTTTCGTTTGATTTTGAGGGCGGCCAGATTATCGGCTTGCTCGGACCCAACGGAAGCGGCAAAACCTCGCTTATCAAAATTCTCACGGGTCTTATCCACGATTATGAGGGCGATGTGCGTATTGACGGCGATGAGCCCGGCGTTGTAACAAAGGCAAAGGTTGCCTATCTGCCTGAAAGAACCTATCTTGCCGATTGGATGCGTTCAATCGATGCAATAAACTTTATGGCGGATTTCTATAAGGATTTCGATAAGGAAAAAGCTCTGAGAATGCTTGAAACCTTCCAGCTTCCTCTTAAGCAGAAAATCAAAACAATGTCAAAGGGTATGCAGGAAAAGCTTCAGCTTCTTCTTGTGCTCAGCAGAAACGCAAAGCTTTATGTGCTTGATGAGCCTCTCGGCGGCGTTGACCCTGCGGCAAGAGCTTTTATTCTTGACACAATTATGAAAAACCATCCCGAAGGCTCAACAATTCTTATTTCAACCCACCTTATCTATGATGTTGAAAAAATATTCAACTCCGTGCTTATGATTGGCAGGGGACAGGTGCTCGTTAAGGGCAAGGTTGAAGAGATTACGGCTTCGGGCAAAACAATAGAGGATTTGTTCAAGGAGGTGTTCGGCTATGCTTGGCAAGTTAATTAAGAATGAATTCAAATCAAATGTGCATTCAATCGGTATGATTTATGCGGTTTCAGCAGTGGCTATTCTCATTATGCTCGCTTCGTATATTGCCGATATAACCTGGATTAGTGCTGTTGCAACAATCGTGCTTATCGCAACGGGTCTTATCGCTGTTGTTGTAACATTCATCAGCGTTGTTTCGAACTTCAAAAAGACTCTTTACGGCGACCAGGGCTATTTAAGCTTCACCCTTCCCGTAACAAGCGGCCAGCTTCTTGCGGCAAAAACAATAACCTCATTCTGCTGGATGCTTTTGAGCTATCTTGTTGCGGCGGGAATTTTTATCGGAGTTTATCTTTATTCAACCGCAATGATAGGCGAAGATGTTAAAATGGCAATTCAGCTTATGCTTTCGATGTTTGAAGGAATTCCCTCAACATCAACAATAAAGCTTGTTGTTCTTCTTTTTGCGATTATCGTTTTTGTTAAAATAGTTGTTCTTATTGCTCAGCTTTATTTTGCAATCACCGTTGCAAACACAAGAGTTATGCAGAAACTCGGCGGCTTTGCAGCATTTGCCGTTTTCTTTGCGGTGTTTGTTGTTATGCAGATTATAAGCTTGCTTCTTGCACAGTATGTGCCCCTCACCCTTGTGCTCACCGAAAATGGTCTTTTCTACAGCACCGTTTCAACAATGGATTCGCCTCTCGGCTTAACCTTCGGCATTGCGGGCACAATATTCAATGTTATCTGTGCAGTGGCTCTTTTCTGGGGCACGGCAAAAATTATGAACACAAAGGTTAATATCAAATAATGAAAATCGGAGTTTTCGGCGGAACCTTCAATCCGCCTCACAAAGGTCATATCCGCTTGGCAAATGCCGCAGCAGATATGCTCGGGCTTGATAAAATGATTATCATTCCCTCCTGCATTCCGCCTCATAAAATCCCGGGAAGCCTTGCAAGGGGTGAGGACAGACTCGAAATGTGCCGCCTTGCATTCTGCAAAGACAGCCGCTTTGAGGTTTCCCCAATCGAGCTTGACAGAGGCGATAAGAGCTACACGGTTGAAACGCTGAAAGAGCTTAAAAAGCTATATCCCGATGATGAGCTTTATTTTATAATCGGCTCGGATATGCTTCAGACCTTTAATCAGTGGTATCGCTGGGAAGAGATTCTTTCAATGTGTTTTCTGTGTGCCGCTTCAAGAGAAGAGGGCTTTGTGCCCGACCTTTCGGCATATACCGAAGAGCAGAGAAAAAAGATAATCTTTCTTGAAATTGAGCCCCTTGAGGTCAGCTCAACTCAGGTGAGAACAGAGCTTGTTAAAAACGAGGAATCCTCGCTTATTCCGCGAGAGGTTCTCGGATATATAAACAAAAACGATCTCTATGATGACGGGCTCAAAGAATACCGCAGGCTCATTTATGAAAAGCTTGACGAGGCAAGAATTTTCCACAGCGAGTGCGTGAGCGAATGTGCTGCCGCCCTTGCGGAAAAATACGGTGCCGATGCCGAAAAGGCAAGGCTTGCGGGCTTGCTTCACGATGTTATGAAAAATGCAACCGAAGAGGAGCATTTTGAATATATCCGCAAGGCGGGCTATGAGCTTAACGAGGTTGATAAAACAAACCGCAAGGTGTGGCATCAGAAATCGGGTGCGGCATTCCTTAAGGTCAACGGAATAGTTACCGATGAAGAAATACTTTCCGCCGTTGCGTGGCACACAACCGGCAGGGCGGGAATGAGTCTGCTTGAAAAAATTGTTTATATTGCGGATTTTATCTCGGCAGACAGAAATTATAAAGATGTGGGCGTTGTGAGAAGGCTTGCGGCACAGAGCCTTGAAGAAGCCATTCTTTACACCGCCGAATACACAATAAATAAGCTTGTTTCGCAGAATTTACCGATTCATCCCGCAACCGTTGACTGCTACAACGATATGAAGGGATATTTTATGGAAAGGAAATAGATATATGACAGACCCCAAAGCTCTCGTTAGAGAAATTGCAAAGGTGCTTGACGAGAAAAAGGCAATGAATATTGTTGCCATTGAAACCGAAGAGGTAACGATTGTTTCGGATTTCTTTGTTATTGCATCGGGCACATCAAACACCCACACAAAGTCGCTCGCCGATGATGTTGAATATGAAATCAAGAACCGTCTGAATATTGCTCCCGAGCATATTGAGGGCAGGGCAACGGGCTGGATTCTTCTTGATTACGGCACGGTTATCGTTCATCTTTTCCAAGGCGAAACCCGTGAATATTATAATCTCGAGCGTTTGTGGCAGGATGCAAGCGTTATGGATTTAAGCGATATAATTACCCCTGACTGATATAAAAATTTGCGGCAATGAAAGGAAGCTAAAGCAAAATGGCTCAGTACGATTTTAAAAGTGTAGAAAAAAAGTGGCAGGATATATGGGATAAAAACAAGACCTTTGAATGCACAGAGGATTATTCAAAGAAAAAGTTTTATGCCCTTGTTGAATTCCCTTATCCCAGCGGTGCAGGTATGCACGTAGGACACATCAAGGCTTATTCGGGTCTTGAGGTTGTTTCAAGAAAAAGACGCCTTGAGGGATATAATGTTCTTTTCCCCATCGGCTTTGATGCTTTCGGTCTTCCCACCGAAAACTATGCAATCAAAACCAACACACACCCCAGACAGGTTACCGATAATAATATTGAAAAGTTCACAAGCCAGCTCAAAAGAGTAGGCTTCTCGTTTGACTGGTCAAAGGTTGTTGACACAACTCAGGAGGATTACTACAAGTGGACACAGTGGATTTTCCTCAAGATGTTTGATAACGGTCTTGTTTTCAGAGATAAAACTCTTGTTAACTACTGCCCCCACTGTAAGGTTGTTCTTTCAAATGAGGATTCGCAGGGCGGCAAGTGCGACATCTGCCACAGCGATATTGTTCAGAAATCAAAGGATGTCTGGTATCTTCGCATAACGGAATATGCAGATAAGCTTCTTGAAGGTCTTAAAGAGGTTGATTATCTGCCCAACATAAAGCTCCAGCAGGAAAACTGGATTGGAAAATCAACGGGTGCATTTGTAAACTTCAGCGTTAAGGATACAGAGGAAAAGCTTAAGGTTTATACCACCAGACCCGATACTCTTTTCGGCGTAACCTTTATGGTTATGGCACCCGAGCATCCTCTTATTGATAAGTATGCCGATATGATTGGCAATATGGATGCCGTTGAAGCTTACAGAGAGCAGTGCAGCAAGAAATCCGCATTCGAGAGAACGCAGCTTGTTAAGGATAAAACAGGCGTTAAGCTTGACGGTTTCACAGCAGTTAACCCCGTTAACGGCAAGGAAATCCCCATCTATATTTCAGACTATGTTATGATGGGCTACGGTACGGGTGCAATTATGGCTGTGCCTGCACATGACCAGCGTGACTATGAATTTGCAAAGAAATTCGGCATTGATATAATTGAAGTTATCAAGGGCGGAGATATTGAGGTTGAAGCTTATACGGGCGACGGCGAAATGGTTAACTCCGATTTCCTCAACGGCTTCACAAACAAAAAGGATTCTATCGAAAGAATGGCTGATTTCCTTCAGGAGAAGGGCATCGGTGAAAAGGGCGTTCAGTATAAGATGAACGACTGGGCATTCAACCGCCAGAGATACTGGGGCGAGCCCATTCCCATTGTTCATTGCCCCGATTGCGGAATTGTTCCCGTTCCCTATGAGGAGCTTCCTCTCCGCTTGCCCAAGGTTGAAAACTTTGAGCCCGGCACAGACGGCGAAAGCCCCCTTGCAAAGATTGATTCCTTCGTAAACTGCACCTGTCCCAAGTGCGGTCAGCCTGCAAAGAGAGAGACAGACACAATGCCTCAGTGGGCAGGCTCATCCTGGTATTTCTTAAGATATTGCGATCCGAAAAATAGTGAGATGCCATTTGATAAAGCGAAAACTGATTATTGGATGAATGTTGATCAGTATATTGGCGGGATTGAACATGCGATTTTACATCTACTTTATGCTAGATTTTTTCAAAAAGTATTAAGAGATCTTGGTTATTTGCGAGATAGTGAGCCATTTGCTAGTTTATTAACTCAAGGAATGGTGCTAAAAGATGGCGCTAAAATGAGTAAGAGCAAGGGTAATACAGTTGATCCTGATGAGATTATAGCTAAGTATGGAGCTGATACTGCAAGGCTATTTATCTTATTTGCTGCTCCACCACAAAAAGAGCTAGAGTGGAATGATAGTGCAGTAGAGGGGGCATTTAAATTTATAAATAGATTGTGCGATAGAGCCTCTAATGCTTATAAGTGCTCTGCCTTGCCAGATATTAATCATAAAGAGCTAGATAAAGCAGAGCAATACGCAAGGCTTAAGGTATATGAAGCACTTAAAAAATCAAGTGAAGTTTTTGAAAGTAGTTTTACATTTAATACATTAATTGCTGCTTGTATGGAGGCGTTAAATGCGTTAAATGCTCAACAAAATAAAGATGTATGGACTGAAGGCTACTATATTATCTTAAATTTACTTGAACCGATAATTCCGCATATTAGCTGGGAATTAAGCAATGAGCTATTTGGGCTTAAAAATTTTAGAAAAATAGAGTTAAAAAGCGAAGTATTCCAAAGCGATACAATAAATTTAGCCATTACAGTAAATGGTAAAAGGCGTGCTGAAGTTGAGGTTGATAAGAGTCTAAGCGATAAAGAGATTATTGAGATAGCTAAAACCCAAGTGGCTAAATGGATTGGCTCATCGCAAATTATAAAAGAAATTTATGTGCCAAATAAACTTGTAAATATTGTTATAAAGGGATAGAGTGAGACTATTTGCAGTTTTATTGCTAACTTTTTTAATAGTAGGATGCGGATATAAGCCATCTAGCGTGGCAGCTAGAGATATTTTAGGTAGTAGTGTTTGGATTGATGTAATCATTAGCAAAACTGATCCAGAAAGTTCAGTAGTCATTAAAGATGGGATAAAATCAGCCATGCTAAGACGCCTTAATACCGACCTAGTAGAAAAAGAAAAAGCTGATAGTATTATTATAGCTTCTATAAAGTCGTTAAC
>CALGRR010000078.1 GCA_937880805.1 uncultured Clostridia bacterium | reverse complement strand
ACGAAACGCCGAAAAGCGTTGAAAAGACTCGCTTTCAGGCATAGTTCGGATTGCTCCCGTCACTCTAACCCTCACAATGCTTATTTTTTCTTTTTCTTAAACAATCCGCCTTTTTTCTCTTCCGTTGCTTTTACGGGAACAACGCCGGTGTGGATTTCAATTATCTTATCCGTAATCTCTGAAATGCCCTTTGATATTTCGGATTTCGGCTGTGCAACGGTTACTGCCATACCCTTATTTACGCTTGAAAGGGCAGCCTGATAATCCGCAGGCACTGCCGCAAACATCTTTGTCTGGAACATTTCTTCAAAATCTTCAATCTTAACAAGACCCTTTTCAACCTTATTAAGAATGAATCTCACCTTTTCTCTCTGATGAAGCTGTTCAAGAATGTTATAGCAGACTCTTGCATTGCGAAGAGAAAGGATTTCGTTATTATAAACCAGATAAATTTCTTCGCAGTTTTCGCAGGCGGTGATTGTTGTTTCACCGAAGGATGCGGGAAGGTCAATTATTATGTATTCATAATAAGGACGCATAATATCAATTATTTTTTCAATGTGTGCGGGGCTCACAAAATCTGCGAATTCGGGGCTCTTCGGAGCACAGAGAACACTCATTCCCGTGCTGTGTTCAACGGCAAAGCCGTTTATATTTTCTATTGTTATGCCGCCTCTGTCCTGAACAAGGTCAACTATTGAATTCTTTGTTTCAAGGTCAAGTGCCATTGAAATATCGCCGAATTGCAAATCAAGGTCAAGCAGCATAACCCTCTTGCCCGCCTTTGCAAGCTGTGCGGCAACGCCGATTGCGATTGTTGTTTTGCCCGTGCCGCCTTTTCCGCCGAAGAAGCCGAGTGCCTTGCAGCGAACCTTTTTGCCCTCATTGGTATCAAGAATTCTCTGCTGTTCAAGCTTATAGACCGTGCCGATATTCTCCGAAAACTCATCAATGCCTATGCCGTCAATCGGGAGCACCTTGCGGATACCGTACTGTGCAGCCTTGTTAACAAGCTCAACCGATATATTATCGTTGGCAAGAACAACTATTGTTCCCCTCACCGCCGCAAGCAAATCCTGAACGAAGGCAAACACCGAATCGGGCACCTCGCCTCTTACGGCACACAGCACAACCTCGGGAAACTTATTTATTATCTTTGTTTTACCCTCTGCCGAAAAGCCCGAATATCCGCTTATGGCAAAGGTTTCATCGTTTATAAGATTTTTTATTTCAATCCGTAAATCAAGATCATCGGACAAAACAAGTAAATTTATTCTTTCCATATCCGTTTCCTCTCAAACGAAATTAAAGTTTATGTTATTCCTTTGCCGTTGTGGGCGGCGAGGTTGTTATCTCACCCATTCCGTAGTTTGTTACCGGCACTTCGTTTCTGCTTTCGGGCACCTGAGCGTTCTGAATATCATCAACAAGCTCGTGTGCTTCGGCATACGGCACAAGCACCATTCTCACCGCACCGTTGAGTGCCATAAGCTTCGGAATCTGCTCTTTTGACAAAACAAATGTAACCTCTGCAAACGAAGTTATTTCAACACCCGCATTCTGCTGGATATTGGCGGGATAGTTGCTTATTCTTATTACGGGCACATTTTCCAGCACGGGCTCTGCTGCGGGAGCTGCCGCATTATAAATATTAACCTTATCGTTCTCTTTCAGAAAATATGAAATGGTGTTTTCGATTTCAACGGTCATTGAATAAGCATACATTCCGTTACCGAGCTCATATGAAAGCCTGCCTTCTGCTTTTTCATCGCCGACAAGGGCAATCTTTCTTGCCATAAGCTGCTCGCCTTTTAATATTTCATCGGTTGCCATATATCCGATAATATCGTTTATGCTGCTTATTGTGCCGTAAGAAACGGCAGTCTGAGGCAGTTTTATAGGCTGAAACATTTCTTTTGTGAGAATTGTATCCTTATCAATATCCTGAACCGCAACAAGCACCGTTGCTTCATCAACGCCCGTTACAATCTTGCTTGTTTTAAGCTCCGATGCAAAAAAATAGGTTGCAAAGCCTGCCACAAGAGCAATAACCGCAGCTATCAAATAAATCTTTTTCATAACAAACCTCTCTATGATTCAACTTTCATAATAACCGTTGAGGTTATTGTTTTTTCCTTGCCTAAAACCGTGCTCAGAACGGGAGTGAAAAACGATATTTCCGCTTCCATACTAACGGTTATATCTCCCGCAGTGGGGTCATTGGGAGAGCTGTATTCTATCTTTATATCAACACCGTCATTTGCAAAAACGGTTGTTGTTGTGTTCCCGATATGATTGATTATTGCCTGGGTACTTGCATCCTCCGCAGTATTTACAACCGCATATCTTGCGCCCTCACGGCAAGCGTTATTGAGCGAAAGCTGATTATAAAACAGCCAGCCGAAATCTATTATTCCGCATAAAATCAAGAGAAATATCGGCAAAATCAGAGCAAACTCAACCATTGCCTGCCCGTCCTCACGCTTATTCTTTTTTGAAAACAAACGCTTTTTCATTTTTGCCGTCACCTCCGAACAGTTTTCTTCTTTAAAACGAAAGGGTAAGCTCGCTCAGCGAGCGAACTTACCCATTTAAGGCTAATCAATTTTTAATTTGGAGTATGTAAAGAGTTATTTTATGTTGTTGTGGGAGCTGTTGTTCCGCCTGCGCCTGCTTTGTCAAGCTCGGTGTTAACCTTGTTGAACATATCACGAACCTTGGGTCCGAGTGCTACGAGAGCAACGATAACTACTACTGCGATGAGACCGATGATAAGACCGTATTCAACCATGCCCTGGCCTTCTTCGTCTTTAAACCAATTTCTTAACATATTATTTCCTCCGTTCTGTTTTTTAATTTTTCCCTTTTCGCTTTGTCCCTTAAATCTTATTTTTCTCTTTTTGATTTGTCGTGATTATTCCGAATCTCTGTTATCCGTTTGTTGCGGGAGCAGTTGTTCCGCCTGCGCCTGCTTTGTCGAGCTCAGTGTTAACCTTGTTGAACATCTCACGAACCTTAGGTCCAAGTGCAACAAGTGCAACAATGACGACAACAGCAATAAGACCGATGATGAGACCGTACTCAACCATGCCCTGACCTTCTTCGTCTTTGAACCATTTTCTTAACATAATAAAACCTCCATTTATTTTTACCCTTTTCTCTAAGGGTTATTTCAGAACTTAAAACAACTGAGAGAATACCGTTTCCGAAAGTTCGCCGAACATCGGGAAAAGAGCCGTTACGATTACGCCGAGTGAAAGGTAAGGCCCCATCGGAACTGCCGTTTTAAGCGAACCTTTTTTTGTTGCTACAAGATAGATAAGATAAATCAGAAGTCCCGCCGCCATTATCAGCGAAGCCTGCAGGAATCCGAATGCTCCGAGACAATATCCGATTGCCGAGCTGTATTTAACATCACCCGTTCCTATCGGTATTCCGAAATACATCGGAATCTGATAAAGAATGAAGCCTGCTGCAAGACCTATCAGCGAGGGAATCAGGCATTCTTTAACGGGAACGCCGGTTGCTATTGCGTAAATGATTGCCGCCGTTCTGACTATCAGCAACGCCAGCACCGAGGAGTTCGGGATTTTCTTTATATCCAGATCAACAATTCCTATTGAGATTGCTATCGAGATATAGGCTATCGCTTCAAGTCTTAATGCCGTTTCCTCAAATCTTACGAACGCTGCTGCGAAGAGGACTCCCGAGAGAAGAACCCATATTATCGTTACCGCCGCGTTCTGCACCGCTTCAAGCTTTGCTGTTTCATCGGTTCTTTGCTTGATTTGGAAAATTGCTATTCTGCTGAATGCAAGTGCCGCCAGAATTCCGAGTGCACCGCCGTATAATGCATCTATCATTGGCTGTCGCCTCCGATTTTTTGGTTTGTTTTTTGAGGTTGTTTTCCTTTCCTCGACTTCATATTAGCACCCGTTTTCGTCAAAGTCAATAGTAGTTTTCCACACTTAAAAATACTTTTAGTTAAAGTGCACAAACACCTATTAGTAGTGGTTTTCCCTTGATAATCAAGGGTTTCAACGCAATCCGATGTGGGTTTTGTTCGTTTTCGTTCGTTTTAGCGGTCATTTTCGCAACATTTTGTTAAAAAAGTTTTCATATTTTGACCAAATAATTATTAAAAAGTTCTTAAAATCGGTTAATTATTCATTTTCATTCGCACATATACATTATTCGTTCGTTTTTGTTCGTTTTGATTTACGCTTTTTGAATAAGAATGCATAAATTGTCGCAGAATTGCGATAAAGCAAAAAAACAAATCTTAAGAATCTTAATAATTCAGGCATAAAAAAGCACCCTCTGCCGCTTGACACAGCAAAGGGTGAAGATAAATAAATTACAAACCTTTAACAATCAGCTCCGCTGCAAGCCCGATAACACCGCAGGCGAGCATAACGGGAATGGGGCTGCATTTGAATTTGCGAAGCACAAAGAATGCAAGTGCAAAAAGAACAACACCTATCCAATCGATATTTGCGAGGGCAATTTCCTCTCCGCCAAAAACAACCATACCGAGAATTGAAAGCCCCGCACCGGCAATAAGAGCAACAACGGCAGGCCGAAGGCTTGAAAGCACGCTCTGAAGCACGGACAAATTTTTGAAACGGTAATAGATAAAAGCAAGAAGCGAAACGATTATCAGCGAAGGAAAAATACATCCCACCGTTGCAACAAGAGCACCCGCAAAGCCTGCTACCCTTGTTCCCACAAAGGTTGCGGCATTAACCGCAATCGGGCCGGGGGTCATTTCGGCAATGGTGATGAGGTCGGTGAATTCCGAAAGGGTAAGCCAGCCGTTTTTTGTAACCGCCTCATTCTGAATAAGCGGCATTGCGGCATAGCCTCCGCCGATGCTGAATAATCCAATCTGCAAAAAGCTTAAGAAAAGCTGAAGAAAAATCATTTATTATCCCCGCCTTTCTTCTTTTTTATCAGCTCGGTAACAACGCCGATAACCGCAGCGGCAAGAATAATATATATTACATTTATATCAAAAACAAAGGTTGCAATAAAAGCTAAAACCATAACTGCAATCTGAATAACGCTTTTCTGCTTTATAACCTTGCTTCCGAGGCTGCACACAACATCAAGGATAACCGCCGCAACGCCTGCCTGCATACCTTTAAGCACAAGTGCAACATAAACATTTGAAGCAAATGCGGAATAAATGAGCGAGATAATGCTGATTATCGCAATGGGAGGAATAACGGTGCCGATAACAGCGGCGAGCATTCCCAAAAATCCGCCCACACGCCAGCCGACAAGAATTGCGGCGTTAACAGCTATTGCACCCGGTGACGACTGAGCCATAGCCGTAAGGTCGAGCATTTCATTTTCGTCAATCCAATGAAGCTCATCAACAAACTTACGCTTCATAAATGTTATAATAACGAACCCGCCGCCGAATGTAAACGCACTTATATAAAGCGTTGTCAGAAAAAGCTTCAGCAGCTTTTTGCCCTTTGACATTTCTTTGTTTTCGCTCTGCACATTATCTCCCCTTTCTTATTTGATATATTAATAAGAATAACCTTTTAGTTGGATTTTGTAAAGAGATATAAATAAAAAACCTGCACTTTTTGAAAGTGCAGGTGCGGTTTATTTCAAAGTATTGCTGTTATTGAGAACGAGGGTGCTGTAGATAAACAGCACGTCGCACGAGCTGAAATCAACCCATTTATCAAGAATCTGCGGCTGAATATAACGGGTATCAACAAGGGTTATTTTTGAATACCCTTCCGCAAAAAACGGTGCGATGCTGCTGCCGAAGGAATCGCGAAAAATAACAAGCTCCTTATCTGTTGATGCATTCGGATTTTCAAGCGTTACAAGCGAAAGCGGACCCGAAAGGAACATTTCATACGGGTCTTTTCCGTTTGCTTTTTCCATATCGTAAACAGAAGTTTCCTTGTTATTCTGCCAATCAAAAACCCTGCAGCTTTCAAGCGCTTCGTTAGTGAGATATTTTATCTCTTCCGCATCAAGCGGCAAAGCCGACTGTCCGCTGTAAACTCCGTAAAACGGAACATCAAGCGTTTTTTCTTCGTATCCGGCAGTAAGGGTTATGCCGAGATTTTCCGCAAGCCTTTTTGCAACATCATAGATTTTTTCCTGACGCCAATGGGTATCGGTGAAATAAAAATCGGTTTCATCAAGAAGGTCGGAAATATCAACATAGTCAATTTCGGGATTTGCGGAAGAAATCTTATCTGCAAAAAACTGCGGGTCAACGGTAAGATGCCCCGATTTTTCGGCAAGATAGCAGTTTTTATCGGGAATAACCGAGAAAATGATTTTGCCGTCTGATGAAGAGAGGTATCTGTCATAAAGCTCTTTTATTTTCTTTGCAGCATTCTCGGCACTCTCTGCATTTTCGGGTGCTTCCATTTTTGCCGCATAGCCGTTATAAATATAGATGCCGTTATTATCGCCCTGACCGAAAAGATACTTTGCGGCATAAGCCTTCAAAGTTCTGAAGCTGTCACGCAAGGGAAGCTGGTCGGCGGTGAATTTATCAAAATCCTTCATAAACTTGCCCGATTTGAAGCTGCTGAAAGAGAATTCGGGCATCTGTGCAAGCTCCCGCCTTTCACTGAGAGAAAACTCCTCTGCACTTCCGAAAAGCAGAAATCCCGAAACAAGGAGCATAAAAACCGAGGTTACGGCAATAACTATGAAATTTTTAATTTTCATAAAAATCACCTCAAAATCTGAAATAAAGGAACGGATTGAACGAGCCGTCGGCAAGATATGCGGTCACAAGAAGCAAGAGTGCCATAACGGCAAAGGGGCGTAAAATGCTGATGATTCTTTCACCCGTTTTGCTTTTATTAATCCTGAGCACAAGCGTTTTGACCGCAGGTGTGCTGCCGATAACGCCGAGAACGAGTAATACCGCATAGCTCTTCACATAATACAGCGTTTCTTCGGAAACGGCAGGTATGCCGCCTGCACCGAAAAGACCGCCTATATCCGTTACCGCCTGCGATAAATCAACCGCATTGAAGATTATAAAGCTTATCAGTATTATGAATGTTACGAGAATATGATTGAATCTTCCGAGCTTTTTAAGAATGGGCTGTGCAAATTTTTCAAGCACAAGGAACACTGCAAAATAGAGTCCCCAGATTATGAAATTCCAGTTTGCACCGTGCCAGAAGCCCGTGAGCATCCACACAACAAGAACGTTGAACATCCATCTCGGCTTTGAAACTCTGTTGCCGCCGAGGGGAATATAAACATAATCTCTGAACCAGGTGCCCAGCGACATATGCCAGCGTCGCCAGAATTCGGAAACGCTTTTTGAAATGAACGGATAATTGAAGTTTTCGCAAAAATCAAAGCCGAGCATTTTGCCCAGACCGATTGCCATATCGCTGTAGCCCGAGAAATCAAAATAAATATGCATTGCATAAGCAAACGCATAAACCCAATAGAATAAAACGGATTTTTCCTGCGATGAACGGAAAATATCGCAGAATTCGCCGAGCTGATTTGCAAGAAGCACCTTTTTTGCAAGACCGATTGCAAATCTCGTTATACCCTGAGCAATTTTTTCAAAATCAATTTTTCTGTTCTTTAATTGCTTTTCAATATCGGAATAACGGACTATCGGACCCGCAATAAGCTGCGGAAACATTGATATATATGCTGCAAGATTAATCGGATTTTTCTGTGCGGGCACATCTCCTCTGTAAACATCAATAATATAGCTTACAAGCTGGAAGGTGTAAAAGCTTATACCGATTGGCAAGGCAATATTGAGAAGTTTAACGGAAAGACCCGTTGCCGCATTGAAATTTTCAATAAAGAAATCGGCATATTTGAAATAGGCAAGAAATCCGAGATTGATTGCTACCGCCGCAAACAGCAGGGGCTTTGCCGCCTTTTTGCCGTTAAAGCGTTCAAGCAGCAAGCCGAAAACATAGCTGATTGCTATGGAAACAACCATAAGAACAACATATACGGGTTCACCCCAGGCATAGAAAAGCAGGCTTGCCGCAAGCAAAACCGTATTCTTCAATATACCCGGGGCGATGTAATACAATATCAGCACAGCGGGCAAAAAGCAGTATAAAAAAGAAATACTTGAAAAAAGCATATTTTCACCCTGTGCAAATTTTTTGTTTTTTAACGCTGATTATGCGTTAAGTGCTTCTGAAACAGCAAGAGTTGCTGTGGGATAAGCTGCTGTGAGCTTTGCAGCGAAGTTATCAATGAGATCTGCTGCACCAAAAGCTGAAACAACATAACCTTCAAGGTTGAAGATAACAAGCTTCTCGGGGAAGCCGCACATCCACTGGTTGCCCTGAACTGTTGCCTTGATGCTCTCTGTAAGAGCAGCAATATCTGTTCCCTCAACTGTGCGGTAAGCACCTGCTGTGAAGGTGTTTGCATTCATCATATGGATAAGTGAAGCAGCATCGTCAATCTGAGCAACTGCATCTGCGGGGAATACAAGCTGGAATGTGAAGTTTTCATCAGCAATATTGTATTTGCCGGGTGCATTGTCAACAGGTGCACTCATATCGCCGCCGATAGCTGCAAACTTCTCTTCTTCAGCATATGAAGCCCAGACCTTGGTGAGAAGCTCTGTTGAATCTGTGATTGTAACTGCGGGTGTGTCGTTGTTGCCTTCCTTATTGCAGGCAGCAAAGCCGAAGATTGCAGCAACTGCAAGAACTGAAAGAACAATAGCGATGATTTTTTTCATATTTTTTCTCCTTATAAATATGTGTTTTTCGGGATTATTTTTCCCGTGCCTTGTGATTATAGCATACACTTATGAACAAATCAACAACAAAACCCGAAATCTTTTCAGACTTCGGGTTTTACCGTTAATTTTTATTGAATTCAAATTTGCCGTCTGCGAATGTGCAGATATATTTACCGCCCGCACCGAGCTTGCCTTCAAGCATTTCTTCAGAAAGCTTATCTTCGATTTTCTGCTGAATTGCTCTGCGGAGAGGTCTTGCACCGTAAATCGGGTCAAAGCCCGCATTGCCTATTTCTTCAACCGCAGATTCATCAAATTCAAGCTCGAATTCGAGCTCCTTCACTCTTTTTGAAAGACCTGCAAGCATTCTGCGTGCGATTTCATTGATATTTTCTTTGTTGAGCTGACGGAAAACGATTATATCGTCAACTCGGTTAAGAAATTCGGGGCGGAAAACATTTTTAAGCTCACCCATAACCGCATCACGGATTTTTGCATCGCTCATACCTTCGCTGCTTGCCGCAAAGCCGAGAGTTGCCGCACCGCTTTGTGCTATCTGCTTTGCACCCACATTCGAGGTCATAATTATAATGCAGTTTTTGAAATCAACTCTTCTGCCCTGCGAATCGGTGAGAATGCCGTCCTCGAGAATCTGCAGAAGCATATTGAAAACATCGGGATGTGCCTTTTCGATTTCGTCAAAAAGAACAACGGAATAGGGTCTGCGGCGAACCTTTTCGGTAAGCTGTCCGCCCTCTTCATAGCCCACATATCCGGGAGGTGAGCCCACCAGCCTTGAAACCGTGTGCTTTTCCATATATTCGGACATATCAAGCCTTATCATTGCGTTTTCATCGCCGAACATTGATGCAGCAAGGGTTTTGCAAAGCTCTGTTTTACCAACACCCGTCGGGCCGAGGAAAATGAATGAGCCCGTGGGTCTTTTCGGGTCTTTAAGCCCTGCCCTGCCTCGTCTTATCGCTCTTGCAACAGCACTTACTGCCTCATCCTGACCGACTATTCTCTTATGGAGCTCATCCTCCATATTAAGAAGTCTTTGACTTTCTTCCTGCGTGAGCTGAACAACGGGGATACCGGTCCACTGCGAAACAATGGCGGCAATTTCCTGCTCGGTAACCTCGCCCGTTATTCTGTTGTTTTTCTCTTTCCAGCTCTGACGCTCGGCTTCAAGCTCTTTTGCAACCTTATTCTTATCGTCACGGATTTTTGCCGCCTGCTCAAAATCCTGTGATTTAACAGCAGATTCCATTTCTTCGTTAAGTGATTTCAACTTATCCTCAAGAGCTTTAATATCGGGCGGTGCGGTAAACGCCTTAAGCCTTACCCTCGATGCCGCCTCATCAACAAGGTCAATCGCCTTATCGGGCAAATATCTGTCACCTATATATCTTGACGACATTTTGACTGAAGCAAGAATTGCACCGTCGCTGATTTTCACCTTGTGGTGTGCCTCGTATTTATCACGCAGACCTTTGAGAATTTCTATGGCTTCTTCTTCGGTAGGCTCTCCTACGGTTACGGGCTGAAATCTTCTTTCAAGAGCCGCATCCTTTTCAATGTGTTTGCGGTATTCTTCGAGAGTTGTTGCTCCGATTACCTGAAGCTCACCTCTTGCAAGCGAGGGCTTGAGAATATTTGCCGCATCAACGGCACCCTCTGCAGAGCCCGTTCCGATAAGCGTATGCACCTCATCAATAAAGAGAATAACATCGCCCGCTTTCTGCACCTCTTCGATAACATTGCGGATTCTTTCTTCAAAATCGCCTCTGTATTTTGTGCCCGCAACCATTCCCGTAAGGTCAAGTGCAAAAATTCTTTTGTTGCGAAGAAGCTCGGGCACCTCTCCCGTTGCAATTTTCATTGCAAGCCCCTCGGCGATTGCGGTTTTGCCAACACCCGGCTCACCGATAAGGCAGGGATTGTTTTTGGTTCTTCGGCTTAAAATCTGAATAACCCTTTCAATCTCATTCTGCCTGCCGATAACGGGGTCTATTCTGCCCTGATTTGCATATAAAGTGAGGTCTCTGCCGTATTGCGAAAGAGTGGGTGTATCGGATTTTTCCTTGCTCTCGCCCTTACTGTTTTTAGAAGCGTTTGAGCTGCTTCCGAGTGCATTTGTTATATCGTTAAGCAAATCCTGCGGCTGAACACCCATTGATGATAAAATCTCGGTTGCGGCACCCGTGCCCTCACGGATAATTCCCATAAGAATATGCTCCGTGCCGATATATGAATGCCCCATACTTCTGCCCTGCAGAATTGCGGTATCAATAATGTTTTTGGCTCTGGGCGTAAAATCATTTGGCGAAAGCACCGTTGGTGAGCCTATGCCGATACCGCTTTTTATTACCGACTCAACATCGCCGTAGGTAACCTTTCTTGCCGAAAGCGCCGTATAAGCCATTCCGCCGCTTTCCGCAAGCAGACCGAGCAGAATATGCTCGCTGCCCACATAGGTGTGACCCAGGTTTTCTGCGGCAGTAATCGCACTGTTGAGTGCTTCATTCGCCTTCTGTGTAAATCCCGTAAATCTATACATCTTCATTCCCCCAAAATCGTTTTATAGATTTATCCAAGTGTTTCTCTGACCGTTTTAGCTCTCAATGCATCCCTTGCGGCAGGGCCGTCTGCCTCTGTGCTTGAAACGCTGATTGTTGCGGGCTGCATATTGACTATAAGATTATTAAGTTTTTCAATATCCGTTTCAACAAGTCCTCTTGCCGCACCGAGCCTTACAACCGAAATAAGCTCCATAAATTCATCGGTGCTCAGAAGCCTTGCATTTTTCAGAACGCCGAGTGCTCTGAATATTTTATCTTCCTCGGCAGGATTTTTGATTATCTCGGCAGCCGCCGCCCTCTCCTGTGCAACAAGCTGAAGCACGATTGATTTAAGATTTGCGATTGCGGTTTCCTCGGTTATGCCGAGAGTTATCTGATTGCTTATCTGATAAATATCGCCCTTGGGCTGTGAGCCCTCGCCGTAAGCTCCTCTTATTGTTAAGCCGAGCTTTGAAACGGTGTTTGCAAGCCTTGAAATCTGACCACATCTTGTGAGTGCGGGCAGGTGAAGCATAACCGATGCCCTCATAGCCGTGCCGAGATTTGTGGGGCACTGGGTGAGATAGCCTATTCTTTCATCAAAGGCATATTTCACCTTGCCGTCAATAATGCTGTCAAGCTTATCGGCAATGTCAAAGGCTTCTTCAAGAGCAAGCCCCGCCTTCATAACCTGCAAGCGGATATGATCCTCTTCGCAAAGCATAATGCTAACGCTTTCATCAGCCGAAAGAATAAGTGCACTGCCGTCTTTCTTTGAAGCAAATTCGGGGCTGATTAAATGGCGTTCAGCAAGCGAAACCGCCTGCAGACGGGTTAAATCCTTCATTTCAATATAGCTGAAATCCTTGCCGTCATTTTCAAAAAGGGTGCTTTTAACAATGGAATTAACCTTGTTTTTGCCCGCTGTATCAAGCCTTGAAGGGAACGGGAATTCATCAAGGTTTCTTGCAAGGCGGATTCTTGTGCTTAAAACAACATCGCCCTGGTCGCCTTTTTCTATATACCATTTATTCATTTGTTATCCCCTCCTTCAAGTGATTTTATTTCATCCCTGATTTTTGCCGCTTCTTCAAATTCCTGCTTTGCAACGGCATCATTCATCATAACTTTAAGCTTTTCAATTTTCTCTTCCTTTGTTTCTTCTTTGGGAGCATCAACGGTGTTTGCACTCACCTTGCCGCTGTGCTTTATCTTGCCGTGAATTCTCTGGATTGAGGGTAAAAGCTTATCATAAAATGTTCTGTAGCAATCTGCACAGCCCACCTTGCCCTCTCTTGCAATATCCTCAAACGAGGCACCGCATTTTTCGCAGCGTTTAGCCTTGCTCTGTGCAATGCCGGGCACCATATCGCCGAGAAATCCGCCGAAAAACTCCGAAAGATTAAGACCGAAGCCTGAAAAAACATCTGAATATCCGAGATGTGAAGCACAGTCCTTGCAAAGATGGCTTTCCGCCATATCACCGTTAATTATCTGTTTGATATGTGTTGTTGCTTCGTTTTTACCGCAATTCTGACATAACATAATCAATCATCCTTTCTGTCTGTTGATAAAAGCATCTGCTTGAATATTGATGCCCTGACTGCATCTCTTACGGGTGCAGGCAGATTACGCAGTGCATTATCCCCCGTTGCCGCAAGCATCAGCCTTGCACACGGTGCATCAATAATTCCTCTGTGGTTTAAATTAAGAATATGAGCACGGCAGGTTGAATTATCAACCGAATTCCCTATGCTGTTCACCGTATGCATAACAACCGACGGCTTATCAAGATTTATTCTTGTTATCTTGATGTATCCGCCGCCGCCTCTTCTGCTTTCAACGGTATAGCCCTGCTCGGGAGTGAATCTTGAAGATATAACATAGTTTATCTGGCTGGGCACACAGCCCAGGGTTTGTGCAAGCTCATTACGCTGAATTTCTGTTGTGCCGTCATTCTCCAGCATTTCAAGAAGCATTCTTGCTATCTGATTACTTAAACTCATTTCATCATCTCTTTTCGCGAAGTTTGACTTTGACTTTCTTTGACCTTTGACTATATTTTAGACCTTGAAGGTCAAAAGGTCAAAGGTCAGAAAAGGTCAAATTTTGCTTTTTACGGCTTGATTTTTGAGTTTATCTTCTGTTTTCTTTGATTTTCTTTAATTTTCTTGATTTTTCATTTTTGTGTTTCAATTAAATTATAGGTCAAATATTGCTTCCCTATGCCGAAACGATATTGATTTTGTTTGACCTTTGTGGTATGATTCCGCTGTTGCTATTTTACTTATAAGGATAATCTGTTATGAAAAACATTTTAAAAAATAAAACCGCAATCGGATTTATTATAACACTCCTCGGCGGAATATTCTGGGGCTTCTCGGGCTCGTGCGGTCAGTATCTTTTCACCTTTCACACCGTGACTTCGGATTGGCTTGTTCCTATAAGAATGGTTTTTTCGGGGCTGATACTGCTTTTGATATGTGCGGTGAAGAACAAAAAGAAAATATTCATCGTGTGGCACGGTAAGAAAAACATTCTGACTATGGCAGCATTCACTCTGCTCGGGCTTGTTATGTGCCAATATTCATATTTCAGGGCAATAGAATTTTCAAATGCAGGCGTTGCAACGGTTCTGCAATATCTTTCGCCCGCAATGATTCTTGCCTTCACCTGCGTAAAAGACAGGCGTGCACCGAAAGCTTTTGAGATTGTTGCCATTATTCTTGCAATCGGCGGCACATTCTTTATTGCTGCGGGCGGTGCGGAAAATATGACGCTTTCTCCGAAGGCTCTTTTCTGGGGGCTTGCAGCGGCGGTATTTCTTGTTTGCTACACGCTCATTCCCGCCCCTCTGCTTAAAATTTCCGATACCCCCACCATACTCGGCTGGGGTATGCTCATAGGCGGAATATGTATGCTGCCGATTTTCAGGCCTTGGGAAATAATGCCCGAAATAAGCCTTTCTTTAATTCTTGCTTTGGGCGGAGTTATAATCTTCGGAACGGTTATTGCATATTCATTCTTTCTTGAAGGTGTGCATCTTATCGGAGCATCAAAAGCAAGCATAATTTCAAGCATAGAGCCTGTTTCGGCAACCGTTATTTCGGCTCTGTGGCTCAAAACTGCTTTTATGCCAACGGATTTCATAGGCTTTGCGATGATTATTTCAACAATCTTTATTATTTCCGTTAAGGCAAAAAAGTAAGCTTTACAACAAATTTATAAAATGATATAATTATTAAAAAAGGAGGGGTAAAATGGAATTTCGTGAAGAATATCTCGGCGGCGGCATAACCGCCTTTGTTTCGCAGGCTCACACCTTCGGAACGGATGCCGTTCTTCTTGCAAACTTTGCTTCGCCCTCAAAGCGTGCCGTTTGCTGCGATTTAGGCTCGGGCTGCGGCATAATTCCCCTTCTCTGGTGCAAAAAAGAAACGGGAAAAATAACAGCGGTTGAAATTCAGCCTCTCGGTGCAAGCCAGATTGAAAAAGCGATTGAATTCAATTCGCTTCAGAACAGACTGACCGCAGTCAACGCAGATTTGAAGGAACTCAAAGGCGTTGTGCCCTTCGGCTGTTTTGATATTGTTACAATGAATCCCCCTTATAAGGCAAACGGAGCAGGAATAGAAAGCCGTTCCGATGCCGATAAAATTGCAAGGCACGAAACGATGTGCTCTTTTGCCGATATATGTAAAACTGCGGCAAAGCTTCTGAATTTCGGCGGAAAGCTTTGTATGTGCATCCGCCCCGAAAGGCTTTGCGAGCTTTTCTGCGAAATGCGTTCGGCAGGCATTGAGCCCAAAAGATTAAGACTTGTTTCAAAATGTGCAGGTAAAGCCCCGTGGCTCGCTCTTATCGAAGGCAGAAGAGGCGGCAAAAGCGGAATGACGGTTGAACCCGAGCTTTTTGTTCACGGCGAAAACGGATATTCCGATGAAATGAAGCAGATTTACGGCGATTATCTGCTTGAAAACAGAGGTGAAAACACTTGAACGGAACTCTTTATGTTGTTGGAACACCCATAGGAAATCTGGGCGATATTTCTCCCAGAGCACTTGATATACTTGAAAAATGCGATTTTATCGCCGCAGAGGATACCCGTGTCACGCTTAAGCTTCTCAATCATTTCGGAATAAAAAAACCTATGGTAAGCTATTTTGAGCATAACCGCTTTGAAAGAGGCCCCGTTATTGCAGAAAGAATACTTTCGGGCGAAACAGCCGCTATTGTTACCGATGCGGGTATGCCCGCAATTTCCGACCCCGGCGAGGATCTGGTTAAAATATGCCACGAAAAAGGCATAAAGGTTGAAGCCGTGCCCGGTCCGTGTGCTTTTGCAACCGCACTTGCAATATCGGGTATGCCCTCAAAAAGATTTACCTTTGAAGGCTTTGTTTCAACCGAAAAGGCAGAAAGACGGGAGCATATTGCTTCGCTGAAAAATGAAACCCGAACAATGATTTTTTATGAAGCACCCCATAAGCTTCTCAACACGCTCAAAGACCTTGAAGCCGTTCTCGGCAACAGAGAAATCGCAATAGTCAGAGAGCTGACCAAAATACACGAAGAGGTTATAAAAACAGATTTTGCCTCGGCAATAAAAAGATATTCCGAAGAAGCTATAAAAGGTGAAATCGTTCTTATAGTAAACGGTGCCTCGCCCGAAGCCGCAGAAGCAATGACGGTTGAGCAGGCTGTTGCTTACGCAAAGGACCTTGTTGAATCGGGCGAAAGCAAAAGCAATGCCGCCAAAATTGCCGCTAAAGAAAGCGGATTCAAAAAAGGCGAAATTTACAGACTTCTTATTGAGGAGGAAGAGAAATGATTGAATATTTTCTTGAAAGGCCCTATCTCATAGTTATTTTCATCGCACTTATTATCCTTACTCTCTTCGTGTGCCTTAAAGCGGGTCAGGCAAGCTCACGCCGCCACGCAGAAATGGAAAAGAATATGAAAAGGCTGAAGGAAGAAAAAGAGCTTCGCAACGAATTTGCGGTTCTCACTCCCTCTCTTGCTCAGTCTGCAGACCCTGAAAGACTTTTCAAAGGAACTGCCCTCAATCTTCAGAAAAGAGTTGCCGATAAAGCGGATATGAACGCCGAATTTGAAGCTCTTACCGCAGAGCAGAAGGGCATTTATTCGCTTGCTCTCGTTGTTGAAGACGGTGCGGAAAGGCTGAGTGCTTTTTTCGAAGCAAACGGTCAGCCCGTAACGGGCGAAGCAAGGGCTTTGCTCAATAAAATTTCCGATGAAAACATATGCGGAATTTTTGAAAAAGAGTTTCTTGCATTCGACAGAGATGACGAAACAACCTCATTTATCCCCGAAGAGATAAAAGCTCTCGATAAAGAATTTGCAGAGCTTGATTCGTATGCTGAAATCTGCTCACAAGCAGGAAAATTCATCCGTGAAAATATTGAAAAGTTTATATGAATAATATTCCTCCCGTTTGCTGAAAATAATGGCAATGGGAGGTTTTTATTATGGAATTCAAAGGAAGCAGAACAGAAGCAAATCTTATGGCGGCATTTGCAGGCGAATCTCAGGCAAGAAACAAATACACCTACTATGCCGCAAAGGCACAAAAAGACGGCTATGAGCAGATTGCCGCAATTTTCACCGAAACAGCAAACAACGAAAAAGAGCACGCCGAAATATGGTTCAAGCTCCTGCATAACAATTCAATGCCCGAAACTGCCGAAAACCTTGTTGATGCGGCGGCGGGCGAAAACTTTGAGTGGACCGAAATGTATAAGGAGTTTGAGCAGGTTGCAACAGAAGAGGGCTTCACGCAGATTGCGGCACTCTTCAAGCTTGTAGGCGGTATTGAAAAAGAGCACGAGGAGCGTTTCCGCAAGCTTCGCGAAAACCTTGATAAGGGCATTGTTTTTGAACGCACAAACGAGGTTGTGTGGCTTTGCCGCAACTGCGGTCACATCCACACCGGCAAGGCGGCACCGAAAATCTGCCCCGTTTGTTCACACACTCAGTCCTTCTTTGAAATTAAAGCAGAAAATTATTGATTTTCTGCTTTACATATATTGACTTGATTTAAAAATGGTTTTATAATGCAGTCACAATAATAATGTATGGGAGGGAAGAATATGATTCCCGAAAAACTGCTTATCAATAAACCCGCAGATAAACACATTGTTAAGACTGCCGAAAAGCATTTCGGTAAGAATGAAAATCCGCTTTTTGCCGTTGTTTCAGACCTTGATATCAACAGCAATTACGGCACGGGTGCGGTTTATGTTTCGGCAGATAAAATTGTTGCCGTCGGCGATTACTTTGACGGCGGTGCTTTGAGCCTTGATTTTGCAAGCATTGATGAAATTTCCGTTAAAAGAATGTACGGAAATGCCGTTCTCAAGGCTAAAACCGTTGGCGGTTCAAGCATAGACCTGCTCCGCTTCACCTTTGCGTGTGCGGATATATGCGATGCTGCGGCAGATTTTATAACTAAGGTCAAAAGCGGAGAGAGCGTTGAAAGCCGCCTTGCCGCCGTTGAGGTTTCTTATAAAAATCTGCGTTCGTTCTGCCCCAAATGCGGCAGAAAGCTGCCTGCACCCAATGCGGAATGTCTTAACTGCCAGGGCAAAAGCAAAATTCTTTCAACCCTTTTCCACTACATAAAGCCCCATCTCGGAATGCTCGGTGTTTGCATTGTTCTTTCAATCATAACAACTGCCGCCGCACTTGTGCCGCCGTATATAACAAGTATGATGGTTGATACGGTTATTCCCAACAAGGATGTTAAAATGCTTGTTGCGGTTATTGTTTTTCTGCTGCTCATTTATATTGTGCAGTACGGTATCGGTGCTCTGCGTTCATACCTTCTCCGTGTTGCGGGCGACGGAATAATTGCCGACCTAAAAAAAGATATTTACGCCAAAGCACAGTATCTGCCGATGAAGTTTTACGATAAAACCTCAACGGGCTCGGTTATCAACCGTGTTAATTCAGACACAACCGTGCTTCAGCAGTTTATGCTCCGCATAACGCAGGAGGCTGTTGTTCAGCTCTTTATGATGATAGGCATTATCGTTATTATGCTTTCAATGAACTGGAAGCTCACCCTTCTTTCGCTCACTCCCGTGCCGATTGTTGCTTTTTGCAGCAGATATTTCGGCAAAAAAATATCGCCCGTTTACCGCCGTTTATGGCGAAGGGGCGTTGCAATTTCAAGCATTCTTTCGGATACAATTCCCGGCATAAGAATTGTTAAATCCTTCTCAAGCGAAGAAAAAGCGATAAAGAAATTTGACCGTCAGGTTGATGACTGGGCGTTTGAAGACCGCAGAGCAGCAAAGGTTGCCGCTATTTTTCCCGCAGTTATAACCTTCCTTGTAACCTGCGGCTCGGTAATCATATGGCTTGTTGGCGGAAATATGGTTATCAACACACCCGATAAGCTCTCTCTCGGTGTTCTTGTTTCGTTCATTTCATACACAAGTATGTTCTATAATCCCGTCAACTTCTTTGCAAACTTAAGCGACTCTTATCAGAATGCGGTTGCATCAACAGAGAAGGTGCTCGAAATAATCAATGCCGAACCCGAACCCGATTTCGGCAAGGGTAATGAGCTTGGTACTATGAAAGGAAAAATCGAATTCAGAAACGTTAATTTTTCCTTTGACCGTTCAAAAAAGGTTCTTAACGATGTAAACTTCGTTATCGAGCCGGGCGATGTTGTCGGTATTGTGGGCACAACAGGCTCGGGCAAATCAACCCTCATAAATCTTCTTATGAGATTTTATGATGATTATGAGGGCGAAATATTCGTTGATAACGTTAACATCAAGGATATTGATATGGGCTATTACCGTTCGCAAATCGGTTATGTTCAGCAGGAGCCTATGATGTTCCGCGACACCATATTCAACAACATTGCCTATTCGCTTCCCTCTGCTCACCCCGAGCAGGTGCTCAATGCCGCCGATATAGCCAATGCACACGGCTTCATTTCCCGCCTGCCCAACGCATATGACACGATGCTCGGTGAAAGAGGCGTTGGTCTTTCGGGCGGTGAAAAGCAAAGGCTTTCAATCGCAAGAGCCGTGCTCAAAAACCCCGGCATCCTTATTTTTGACGAAGCAACCTCTGCTGTTGACTCTGAAACAGAAAAGCTTATTCAGGATGCCATTGACCGCCTCATAAGAGGCAGAACAACCCTTATGATTGCCCACCGCCTCTCAACACTCCGCAAGGCAAACAAGATTATTGTTGTTGACAAGGGCAACATCATTGAATTCGGCTCACCCGAAGAGCTTATGGCTCTTAAGGGCAAGTATTATAAGCTCATAAAAATCCAGTCTATGAGCGAGCAGGTTGAGGCAGATAAGGCTGCCGAAAATTTTGAATAAGGAGGTCGGATAAAATGTCACGAAACTTTATAAACGGCGATGAAATCAGAATAACCGTTAAAGACAAAATATTCTGCGATGTTGAATTCTTTTCGGGTCAGAAGCTTACCGACCTTGAGCCCCGCCGCCTTTTCCCCGTAAGCGGTCTTTCTCAATACATAACCTTTCTCGATGAAAACGGCGAAGAGCAGTTCATTCTGAGAAATATTGAGAATATGGAAGAATCCCAGCGTAATCTGCTTCTCGGCTGTCTTGAAGAATACTACAGAATACCCAAGATAACAAGGCTCATAAGCCGAAGCGAAAAGCACAAAATCTGGCTCTGGAATGTTGAAACAGACAGAGGCGAATACACCTTTGAAATCATCAA
Organism: uncultured Clostridia bacterium; assembly: GCA_937880805.1. Taxonomy (GTDB): domain Bacteria; phylum Bacillota; class Clostridia; order Oscillospirales; family Acutalibacteraceae; genus CAG-177. The sequence goes on along the minus strand of CALGRR010000078.1, from coordinate 13,700 downwards.
CCACATCCAGTCAATGCGTATGTTTTACGATAAACGCATTCTCATAAAAGACGGCAACGATAACCGCTATGAAATACCGAATATTTATGAGCTGGATAAACGCAGCCAGAAACTGATCTTACCCGATATGTAATGAAAGGAACTGATTTTTATGAAACTTATTCTTGCTATAGTAAACAATGACGACAGTGCGGTTGTTTCCGCAACTCTCACAAGAGAAAACTTCAGCGTTACAAAGCTTTCAACAACAGGCGGATTCCTTATGATAGGCAACACAACTCTTCTCATCGGTGCAGAGGATGACAGAGTTGCCCAGGCAAAGGAAATCATTCAGAAATACTCTCAGACAAGAAGCAAGGTTGCTGTTACAACCGATTCTCTCGGCAGAGGAATTCAGAATTCAAGCCTTGAAGAAGAGGTTACCGTTGGCGGCGCAACCGTTTTCGTGCTCGATGTTGAGAGTATGGATAAATATTAATTAAGGTGAAATAAAATGAAGAAATTTTTAAGCATTCTGCTTGCCGTTTCAATGCTGTTATCTTTCGGTATTCTTGCAAATGCAGAGGATGCACAGCTTAAATTCGGCAGCGACGGAAAGTTTACCGTTTTGCAGATAAGTGACCCCCAGGATGACCATTACCCCGCATATGATATGGTGAATCTCATAAAGCTTTCAATCGAGATGTCGAATCCCGACCTTATTGTTTTCAGCGGTGATATTGTTGAAGACAGCCGCATAGGCGATATTGGTATTGACGGAGAAAGCGGCAGAGAGGGCGTTGAAATTGACGGCGATTACGAAGCAACTCTTGAAAATGTTAAGATTGCTTGTGCCGCAGTATTCGGTGCCGCCGAAGAAGCAGGCATTCCGTTCACCGTTACTCAGGGCAACAACGATTATGCCTGCGGTGTAACAAACGAGGATTGGCTCAAAATTTATTCGTCATACAAAAACTGCCTTGCAGTTGACGAAAGCAGCGATGCCGACGGAAGAATAGACCATAACCTTGAAATCAAGGCAAGCGATTCGGATAAAACCGTTTTCAACATCTGGCTTTCCGATACGGGAAGAAACTCCGTTTCGCAGGAGCAGATTGATTGGTATAAAGCCGAAAGTGCCGCACTTAAAGAAGCAAACGGCGGTGAACCCCTGCCCTCAATTCTTTTTCAGCACATTCCCGTTGCCGATATGGGCAACCTTTTTGAAGAATGCAATTTCTGGGATGAGGGTGCAAGCATAGAAGGCGGCAAATGCTACCGTCTTAATCACGAACTTGCCAACGGATACCACGCAGGTGCAATGGTGCCCGGACAGACGACGGAGCAGTTCAAGGCGTGGAAAGAATGCGGCGATGTGCTCGGTGCATATTTCGGACATTGGCACACAGAGGGCTACACCGGCACCTGGGACGGCATTGAACTGGGCTTTACCTACGGCTGCGAATTTGCAAAGGTTGGCCCCTACGGTGTGAGGGTTTTCACTCTTTATGAGGATGATATAAACAACTTTGATAACGAGCTTTACACATATGAGGGCAGCGTTAAAAAAGGCGATGCAAGGCTCGAGCTTCAGGTTGACGAGCCCTACACGGTTTATAACAACATATTTGAAGAAATCATAGGCGGAATCAAAAACACATTCTCGCTTATCATCACCGAAATCAAAAGCATATTTGCATAAAAAAAAGACCGCTTTTCAGCGGTCTTTAATATTTTATACGTTTACCGTTTCTTTTTCTTCTTTCAGTTCTTCAGCAGGAATGTTGACTGGCTGAAGCGAAACTATAAGGTTTGTTATTGATGAAACGAGGAAAAGCCCCGCACTCACAAACACGCCCCAGCCAACCGAAGAACTTACGGCATCCGCAAGAGTTGTTTGCGAGATAATATCTGAAAACTGATTGAAGCAGAATGCACTGCCAAGCATCATAAGGCTTGCAACAAGGTTTGTGCCAAACAAGCCCTTACTGTTGAACTTCTTGAAATTCAGCAAAAGGAACACAAGGCTCACAAGAAGCGAAAGCACGCTGAAAACCAAAAGCGCAAAGGCGAGCACAATATAGATTCCCGCTTCGCCGATAATTTCGGATGCGGGCAGTTTTAAAAATCCCATAATATCGAGATTGAGAAAATTCATAACAAGCGTTATTGCATTAAGTGTTATTCTATCCTCAAAAAACGGAATTGAAACCGCAATGCTTCCGAGCGGAAGAAGGAACGAAAAAAGCGGCAAAACGCTTATGGGAATTCTTGCAATACGAAGCTTTGTGCCGACAAAGGAATATTTGAATCTGTTCATCGTTTCGTGAAGCTTCGCAAAAGCCTCCTCCGCCTTTATTGAATCCTCTTCAAGGCGTCTTTCCCAATCATAATTTGCAATGTTAACGCCGCATTTCGGGCATTCAGCCTTGATATTCCATATATGAAGCTTAACTCCGCATTTGGGGCAATTTGCCATAAAATCACCTTTATCGTTAAATTTTATTTTTGACCGTAATAAGCATTTGCACCGTGTTTTCTGAAATAATGCTTTTTAAGAATATGCTCATTTGCTTTGGGTGCATCCATTGTTTTGCTCAAATATGACATCTTTGCAACCTCTTCGAGAATTGCAGAATTCTTTGCTGCATCCGCACCGTCTTTGCCCCAGGTAAAAGGTCCGTGTGAACGAACAAGCACGGCAGGCACGGCATTATAATCTATATTTCTTGTTTCAAAACACTCCGCAATAACCTTGCCCGTGTTAAGCTCATATTCGCCCTCGATTTCTTCTTTGGTCAAATCTCTTGTGCAGGGAATTTCACCGTAGGCAAAATCAGCGTGGGTTGTGCCGTAAGCGGGAATATCGCAGGCTGCCTGGGCAAATGACACCGCAAAGGTTGAATGTGTGTGTGCAACGCCGCCTATATCGGGAAAACGGCGGTAAAGCTCAAGATGTGTGGGTGTATCGGATGAGGGATTGAGCTTACCCTCAATCTTTGTTCCGTCAAGGCTCATAACAACCATATCATCGGCTGTCATTTTTGCATAGTCAACTCCCGAGGGCTTAATCGCAACAAGCCCGCTTTCACGGTCTATTGCCGAAACATTGCCCCAGGTGAACAGAACAAGATTATATTCAACCAATTTCATATTGGCTTCATAAACTTTTGCTTTAAGCTCTTCAAGCATCGTAAAATCTCCTTATACGAATAATGACGAAACAACCGTTGAATAAACGTGTGCGGGGTCATTGATAAAATTATCCTTAAGGCTCTGTGCCTGGTCGGCATCTGCCGCATAAACGGTGAGCTGCATAAGAATTCCGCCGTTGTGAGTTACCTTGAATGTAACAAGAAAGCCCTTGCCTTCGGGAACGATTTCAACGGTGTTTTCTTTTTCTCTTTTATCTTTTATGAGCAGCTTCATTGCATCGGCAAGTGCCGTTTCTTTAACCGAACGGGGCAGCTCTGCCGAAAGCTCGCTGAGAGAAAGAGTTCCCTTGGGTGTTATGTAAACAAAGCCGTCGCTTGTAACAATATTTCCGTTTGATTCAAGCTCTTCTATTGCCTGCGTAATTTCAAAATAATTCGCAAGGCCGTGAACGCCAAGAGCTTCAATAAGCATATCCGTGCCCAAGGGCTCGCTGATATTGCTCACAATAAAAGTTATGAGAATTTTTATTTGTGTTGTGTTACGTAATCCGCCCGGCTCAACACCTGCGGTAAAAGCGTCAAAGTTTTCTTTCATTATCAAGCATTCTCCCTGCGTGCTGCAAGCTCCTTCTGGATTTCTTCCTTTTTGCTGCCCGTATAATTGTTAAAGACCATCGGTACTGCACAAAGAGCAAGGCTGACGGCGGGAATGATTGTTACCATTATAAACATACCGTCAAGCGTATGGGTGCTCTGAGTCTGAACAATTTCTATCAGCTTGCCCGATGCATCGCGGATTCTTTCGGGCTGAATATAGCCGAAAATATCGAGAACCTGAGTTGTGATGAAGTTTGAAATGCCTGCGGTAAGGTTACTGATAAAGGTCTGGCAGGCAAAGCAGGCACCCTCTGAGCGTCTGCCTGTTTTCCATTCAAGATAGTCAACGCTGTCTGCAATCATTGAATATGTAATAACATTGAAAATTCCAAGGGGAAGACCTGCAAAAACAAGCATTCCGAGGAAAAGATAGAAGTTGGAATAACCGATAAAATACATTATCAGATGCACAACTGCGCCGAAAAATGCAGAAGAAATATAAATTGATTTGAGCGACATCTTCTTGCGAAGAATCGGCATAAGCACCATTGCAACCATCATACCCGCACCGATGGCAACAGTCATAACAGTCTGAACGGGGAACTGTTTTTTATATGCACTGAAAAGATAGTTTGCAAGATAAGCACCCGAAGTCTGTGCCATAAGCATTGCAGAGCCGAGAATGCTTGAAATGATTATAAGAATAAGGGGCTTGTTCTTGGTGTAAGCAACAAAATATTCCTTAACGGTAATTTTGTCTTTCTTATCTTCCATTCTCTCTTTTGTGCCGAAGAATGCGAGCCAGGAAAGGCTTGTGCCTGCAACGGAAATGAGAACTGCACTGATAAGATAACCCTTTGAAAGACCGAGCTTATCCGTAAGTGCACCAACAAGAAGCGTGGGCACAATACCGCCGATTGTGCAGAAAATTCTTGCGGTTGAAAGGAGCTTGTTTCTTTCATTTTCAAGGGGTGAAACAACAGCACTCATTCCCCAGAAAGGAACATCCTGAACTGTGAAGCAAGATGCCCAGAGAATATATGTTGCGGCTGAATAAACAAGTCTGCCTGTGTATCCGAAATCGGGAACATAGAAAAGCAGAATGGTTGAAACAAGAATCAGCGGCGGTGAAATAAGAAGGAACGGGCGAAGCTTGCCGAATTTTGTTTTTGTTTTATCAACAATAATGCCCATAACGGGATCATTGAAGGCATCAAAAATACGGGTGAAAAGAATTATTGCACCTGCGTGCTTGAATTCAAGCTGCATAGCATCAGTATAAAAAATCAGCAGGAAGGTTGACATAAGATTATATATCATACTTCTTCCGAAGCCTGCCGTTGAAAAGCTGAGAAGCTCCGATGTTTTCAAATATTTTTTAACCATTATTTTACTCTCCTTCTGCCTTTGATATTTTTTCTTTCATTTCTGTTGGGATTGATTGGCTTGCCGTATCTGCCTCTGTTGATAAGCTCGGGGGTTAAGAATCTTTCTTTTGTTGCCCAAAGACCGCATTCGTTTGACCAGCCCTCGCAGTAAAGCCAATAATATGAAACATTATTTTTCTTGCGGTATTTTACTATTGCGGGGATATTGCACCAAATCACGGAGGGAATCGCAATAACAAACAGCCACAAAGGTCCGAGAATGAGCGACTGCACGGTGTGACCGTATTCGTGGATTTTTGTATCGTGACGCTGGTCGCCGTCTCTTTTGCTGTTGATGAATATGAACATTCCGAGCGAAACACCGCCGAAATTCTTTTTATCTATGTAAGTTATAAGTGCATTGTGATACCATTCGCTCTCTGCACCCTTTGATTTCTGAATTGCAAGCATAATAAGGCCGAGAATATTCTGCGGTAACGCATAGGTAAACTGCCATATATAAAACAAAATTGCTCTGACCGTTTTCATCTTCCCACCTCATAACTCCAAAGATATTTAAATAATAACATAAAATTTCGGTTAATGCAAGCAAATGCTTTTATATTATAATATAAAATATAATTGACAACACGATTTTGCTGTGATATACTCTATTAGTAAAATTCCATATTGCCACTAAAGATAGTGACGGAGACAGTAGCATTGCATAAGCAAGCCAAAGTGAGGCGGAGAGAGTGGAAACCCGCCGTTTGCAGCAAAAGCGAATATCACTCCCGAATCGCAAACCGAAAGCGTTGCAAGTAGGCTTTGACGGCATCCCGCCGTTATCGGGAGCGTAATGTTGGTTATGTTTCGGGTGGTTGCGAGGTAATTCTTCGTCCCGTTCAGGGGCGATTTTTTTGTTTATAAATTATTTCAAATAAATTATCGGAGGAATGAAAAAATGTACGAAAAAGTTTCATCAAACTTTGATTTCGTCAGCCGTGAAAAAGCGGTGCTTGAATTCTGGAAAGAAAACAAGATTTTTGAAAAGAGCATCGAAAACCGCAAAGACGGCCCTACCTATACTTTCTATGACGGTCCCCCCACCGCTAACGGAAAGCCCCATATCGGTCACGTTCTTACCCGCGTTATCAAGGATATGATTCCCAGATACCGTGCAATGAAGGGCTGTATGGTTCCCCGTAAGGCAGGCTGGGATACCCACGGTCTTCCCGTTGAGCTTGAAATCGAAAAGAAGCTCGGCATCAACGGTAAGGAACAGATTGAAAACTACGGTCTTGCACCCTTCATCGCCGAATGTAAGGAAAGCGTTTGGAAATATAAGGGTATGTGGGAGGATTTTTCGGGCACAGTAGGCTTCTGGGCTGATATGGATGACCCCTATGTAACCTATCACAACAGCTATATTGAATCAGTTTGGTGGTCACTCAAAGAAATCTGGAACAAGGGTCTTCTTTATAAGGGCTTCAAGATTGTTCCCTACTGCCCCCGCTGCGGCACTCCCCTTTCATCACACGAGGTTGCCCAGGGCTACAAGGCAGTCAAAGAGCGTTCGGCAGTTGTTCGCTTCAAGGTTATCGGTGAGGATGCTTATTTCCTTGCATGGACAACAACTCCCTGGACTCTGCCCTCAAACTGTGCACTCTGCGTTAACCCCACAGAAACCTATTGCAAGGTAAAGGCTGCAGACGGCTATACCTACTATATGGCAAAGGCTCTTCTTGATAACGTTCTCGGCTCACTCGGCGATAAAGAGAACGGCGTTGAGGCATATGAAATTCTTGAAACCTATGTTGGCGCAGACCTCGAAGGCAAGGAATACGAGCCTCTCTTCGCTTGTGCAGGCGAGGTTGCAAAGAAGCAGAATAAAAAGGCTCACTTCGTAACCGTTGATAACTATGTTACAATGTCAGACGGTACCGGTATTGTTCACATTGCACCCGCATTCGGTGAAGACGACGCTAAGGTTGGCAGAACCTATGACCTGCCCTTCATTCAGTTTGTTGACGGCAAGGGCAATATGACAGACGAAACTCCCTATGCAGGTATGTTCGTTAAGGATGCCGACCCTAAAATTCTTGTTGACCTTGATAAGGAAGGCAAGCTCTTCTCGGCTCCCAAGTTTGAGCACGATTATCCCTTCTGCTGGAGATGCGACACTCCGCTTATCTATTATGCAAGAGAATCCTGGTTCATCAAGATGACCGCAGTTAAAGATAATCTTGTTAAGAATAACAACACCGTTAACTGGATTCCCGAAAGCATCGGTAAGGGCAGATTCGGCGACTGGCTTGAAAATATTCAGGACTGGGGCATCAGCCGTAACCGTTACTGGGGCACTCCCCTCAACATCTGGGAATGCGAATGCGGCCACAGACATTCAATCGGTTCAATCGAAGAGCTTAAGTCAATGAGCAGCAACTGCCCCGACGATATCGAGCTTCACCGCCCGTTCATTGATGATGTAACCATCAAGTGCGAAAAGTGCGGCGGCGAAATGAAAAGAGTTCCCGAGGTTATTGACTGCTGGTATGATTCAGGTGCAATGCCCTTCGCACAGCATCATTATCCGTTTGAAAACAAAGAAAAATTTGAGCAGCAGTTCCCCGCAGAGTTTATCTCCGAGGCTGTTGACCAGACAAGAGGCTGGTTCTATTCGCTTATGGCGATTTCAACCCTCCTCTTTGATAAATCACCCTATAAGAATGTTATCGTTCTCGGTCTTGTTCAGGATGAAAACGGCCAGAAGATGTCGAAATCAAAGGGCAACGCAGTTGACCCGTTTGATGCACTTGCAAAGCACGGTGCAGATGCTATCCGCTGGTATTTCTACACTAACTCCGCACCCTGGCTTCCCAACCGTTTCCACGATAATGCGGTTGTTGAAGGCAAGCGTAAGTTTATGGGCACCCTCTGGAACACCTATGCATTCTATGTGCTTTATGCAAACATTGATAAATTCAATCCCACAGAGCACACTCTTGATTACAGCAAGCTTTCAATTATGGATAAGTGGCTGCTTTCAAGACTCAACACTCTGATTGATACTGTTGATAACTACCTCGATAATTATGCAATCCCCGAAGCAGCAAAGGCTCTTCAGAGCTTTGTTGACGATATGAGTAACTGGTATGTACGCCGCGGCAGAGAGCGTTTCTGGGCACAGGGACTTGAGCAGGATAAGATTAATGCTTATATGACTCTCCACACAGCCCTTGTAACCGTTGTTAAGCTCGCTGCTCCCATGATTCCCTTTATGGCAGAGGATATTTACCGCAACCTTGTTTGCAGCATCGACGATACCGCACCCATCAGCGTTCATCTTTGCGATTATCCCGTATCGGATGCAAGCCTTATCAACAAAGACCTTGAAGCTTCAATGGACGAAGTTCTTAATGTTGTTGTTCTCGGCAGAGCTGCAAGAAACACCGCAAACATCAAGAACAGACAGCCTCTCGGCAAGATTTTTGTTACTGCCGCAAAGGCACTCGATAAGGAATGCTGCGAAATCGTTGAGGATGAGCTCAATGTTAAGGAGCTTGAATTCGTAACGGATTCCTCGGGCTATGTTTCCTACAGCTTCAAGCCCCAGCTCAAAACTCTCGGACCCAAGTACGGTAAGATGCTCGGAGCAATCAGAGAATATCTTTCATCACTTGACGGCTCGGCAGCAAAGGCAGAGCTTGACGAAAAGGGCGCTCTCACCTTTATGGCGGGCGACACCGAGATTTCTCTTGCGGTTGAAGACCTTCTTATTGAAACCGTTCAGAAGGAAGGCTTCCAGGCTGAAAGCGGCAACGGCGTTACCGTTGTTCTTGATACAAACCTCACACCCGAGCTTATTGAAGAGGGCTTTGTAAGAGAGCTTATCTCAAAGATTCAGACAATGCGTAAGGATGCGGGCTTTGAGGTTATGGACACAATCAAGATTTATGTCAGCGGAAACGAGAAGATTGAAGCAATCTTTGCAAACAACAAAGCAACAATTACTCACGATGTTCTCGCAACGGATATTATCACAGCCGCAGGCGGCTCATACACCAAGGATTGGGACATCAACGGTGAAAAGGTAACCCTCGGCGTTGAGAAGAACTGATTAAAACAGACAGACCCTTGCTTTTTCGGCAAGGGTCTTTTGCTATCCTAATTGTAAATTATTTTTTATTTATAATATAACAGTTGTTTTTTCTTTTCAAATCTGTCATAATGTTGTTACTATGTTAAAACATAAAACGGAGGAAACACTAATGAAAAAAATAATTGCTATTGTTGTTGCAGCAGTTCTCGTTATAGGCGGTGCAGTCGGTGCGTATTTTCTTCTCAAGCCCGAGGCACCCGAAGAAGGCACGGTATCCATTTCCGCTTCAAAAGGTGATATGATTGAAACAATAAGCCTTATCGAAAGATATATGATCCGCCCCGAAATGTATAAGGATTCAATGGGCAGTCTTTACTCAATGACCGATGAAGAGGTTGATAAATTCTTTGAAGCACCCGAAGACTGGCTTGCTTATGAATATATGGTCAACATCAAAAACACCGGTGAAGAGGCTGTCAGCGTTTACGGATTTGAAATTGAGGGCAACGGCAAAAACAAGGTTTATCTTTCAAACCAGTTCGGCGGTGAGCTTGGGCTTGCAGAGGGTGCGGAATATACCGTAAGCATCAGCGTTCTCTGTTCAGACGGCGATATGACCACCGATGAGGTTAAGGCTGCCGCAGATAAAGCCAAAATCAAAATTCTTTATTCAAAGCAGCCCACAGAGCTTGATGACGGCACAGACAGCGTTGAGGAAATCAAAAAATTAGATCTTGTTACCGAATAAAAGGATTATAAGTTTTCTATGAGTTTTTTTAAAAAATCAAAAACGCCCTCGGGCCCTCCCGAATTTCTTGTTGTGGGATTGGGCAATCCGGGCAAAAAATATGAGCTTACCAGACACAATGCAGGCTTTCTTTTTCTTGACCTGCTTGCCGATAAGCACGGATTCAATATCAATAAAATTCAGTTCAAGGCAACCACCGCAACCGCTGAAATTGCCGGCAGAAAATGCCTTGTTATGAAGCCGCAGACATTTATGAATAACAGCGGCGAAGCCGTTAAACAGGCTGCGGCATTTTATAAAATCCCGCCCGAAAACATCATCGTTATTTTTGACGATATTTCTCTCCCCTGCGGAAAGCTCCGCATAAGACGCAAGGGAAGCGACGGCGGACACAACGGAATAAAAAGCATAATCTATCTTCTCAATTCCGATAAATTCCCGAGAATAAAGCTCGGCGTAGGCGAAAAGCCCCATCCTGATTATGACCTTGCAGACTGGGTGCTCTCCGCCTTCAAAAAAGATGAGCTTACCGCCCTTCGCGATGCCGCCGAAAAGGCCTGCGATGCCCTTGAGCTTATGATAAGCGGCGATACCGAGAAGGCAATGAGCAGTTTTAACAGCTGATTATCTCATCATTGATGTGATGTTATCCATAACATCCTCAACGGTACGCATACATTTTGCCGCCTTTTTTTTGCAGGCTCTCATACCGCTGCCCGACATCATTTTTGCCGTGCACATTGCGGTTACCGTTCCAACGGCAAGGCCAACGCCGATTCCCGTTGCCATTGCCGAATTCCTTGACGATGCAAACATTTTATCCCTCCATTCCTTTTTTCAATGTTATTTTAACCGTTTGAGAGAATAAAATGATTGCCAAAAATTTTTAAAACAGAGTGAGTTTATAATGTCTACTTTAAATATTGTGCTTGTTGAGCCTCAGATTCCGCAAAACACAGGCAACATCGCACGCACCTGCGCCGCAACGGGAGCAAGACTTCATCTTGTTGAGCCGATGGGCTTCAGGGTTGACGATGCAAAGCTTAAAAGAGCAGGCCTTGATTATTGGCACCTGCTCGATATAACATATTATGACGATTTAAACGATTTTTTTGAGAAAAACAAAAACGGTAATTTCTTCTATTTTTCAACAAAGGCCGAAAAGATATATTCGGATGTTGAATATCCAGACAACACCTATCTTGTTTTCGGCAAGGAAACGGCAGGTCTGCCCGAGGAGCTTCTTTATAACAACCACGATAAATGTGTAAGACTTCCGATGATAAACAACAGCGCCGCAAGAAGCCTTAATCTTTCAAATTCGGTTGCAATAGGCGTTTATGAGGTGCTTCGTCAATGGAAGTTTCCCGAGCTTCTTACCAAAGGTAAGCTCACCAAATTTGATTGGAACAGTTGAAAAAATATTTATTATATGCTATTATAGCAATAACACCTTGAAAGGAATTGACACATTATGAAATCAATAATCAGCATTTTCCTTGTTCTTGCAACCGTTTGCCTTTGCTTCTTCGGCTGCTCAAATATTCCCGAAGAGCCTGCAACCACCAAAATTGAAAAGCATTCATATGTTGACCCCTACGGCGAAACCGTTCCTGCCGAAAACGCATCGGATTTTGAAGGCAAGGATGTTCCCGTTAAATATATTGAAACCATCAACGATGTTGAATTTGTTTTAAGCAGCTATTATGTTTACGGCAATTCTGTTGCAAAAATCAACGGCATTGAAATCGTTGACTACGGCCTTTCACACACAGCAAACGGCTATGCCGATGTTGAAATAATGGGCATTGGCAGAAGAAAAGACGGTATGAAAATCGGCTACACCGCATATGACGCAAAGGGCGAGGTTGTTAAGGATGTTTTCGTTCTTGCTTCTCTTGAGGGTGTAAAAGAGGGCGATGTTGTTGAAAGACGCCGCTTTGAGGTTCCCAGAGATGCAGTTAAGATAGTTTTCCACGACTATATAGAGCAATAAGAGGCTGTCTCAATAAGCGAAGAACAAAAGAAACACAATAGATTAAAAATGGCTTGCAGAGGATTTTTACCTTTGCAAGCCATACTTTATTTTATGTGCAGTTAACTATTTAATTAATATGTTTCTTTTTAGCCGTTTTTTCCGACTTGACGTATCGCATACGCCTACCGTCGGAATAAAACGGCTTCTTCATCTTATTGATACAGCCTCTTTGAAGCTTCTTTTACATTCCTCTGCGGGCTACACAATTTTCAAGCTTGATTGCTTCATAAACTCCGTTATCAAAAAGCTCGCAGATATTTTTATATTCTTCAATAGAGAGAGTTTCAAGAGTTTTGTTTTCTCTTATGCAAAGAGCAACAAGCTCGCCCGTTGCTTTATATGCATCTCTGAAGGGCAGACCCTTTGAAACAAGATAGTCGGCACAGTCGGTGGCATTGATGAAGCCGCCCGCCGCCGCTTTTCTCATATTCTCGGGAATAGCCTTCATTGTTGCTATCATAGGCACAAGGGTGTCAAGGCAGATTTTAACGGTATCGAATGCATCAAATATTGCATCCTTATCCTCCTGCATATCCTTGTTATATGCAAGGGGCAGACCCTTCATAACGGTGAGAAGTGTCATAAGGTCGCCGAAAACTCTGCCGCTTTTGCCTCTTACAAGCTCTGCAATATCAGGATTCTTCTTCTGAGGCATAATGCTTGAACCCGTTGAAAAAGCATCGTCAAGCTCAACAAATTTGAATTCCCACGAGCACCAGAGGATAATCTCTTCACAAAGCCTTGAAAGATGCATCATACAAATTGAAAGAGCACTTGCAAGCTCAATGCAGAAATCTCTGTCTGAAACGCCGTCGAGGGTGCTTCTTGTGAATGAATCAAATCTGAGGAATTCTGCGGTCATTGCTCTGTCGATGGGGTAGGTTGTGCCTGCAAGAGCACCGCTGCCGAGAGGTGACACATTCATCCTCTTCTTTGCATCCTCAATTCTGCCGAGGTCACGCTTGAGCATTTCAACATATGCTGTTAAATGAGCCTTGAAGGTTATGGGCTGTGCTCTCTGCAAATGGGTGTAGCCGGGCATAATTGCATTTGCATATTCATCGCCCTTTTCTTCAAGTGCCTTTATAAGCTTTTTAATAAGCACAAGAATTATTTCGCACTCCTCGCGAAGATAAAGCCTTACATCAAGGGCAACCTGGTCGTTACGGCTTCTGCCCGTGTGCAGACGCTTGCCCGCATCGCCTATTCTCTCTGTGAGAGTCTGCTCAATGAAGGTGTGAATATCTTCGGCATTGGGGTCAATGAGAAGCTCGCCATTCATTATTTCCTGCCTGATTTTAACAAGCTCTGTCTGAATTTTATCGCAATCCTCCGCAGGGATAATTCCCTTTGCACCGAGCATTGCGGAATGAGCTATGCTGCCCTCAATATCCCAGTAATACATTCTGGAATCGGTGGCTATTGATGAATTGAAATCATTGGTTTTTTTATCCGCTTCCTTTGAAAAGCGTCCTGCCCAGAGTTTCATATTTAAACCTCCTTAGAGTGGCGGGAGCAATCCGAACTGTGTTTTTTATCGGATGATTTCCGCCTTCCTCTCGTTAAAATACTCGCAAATCCGTCAAGGATTTGCTCCGTTTTGTGCCTTAGTAAGCCAAAAATCCTCACGATAAAAAATCTTCGACCTGAAAGCTGAGGATTTTAAAATGATTTTTGGCTGTTGAGTGAGCAGGAAGGCTGACGCCTTTCAATC
>CALGRR010000077.1 GCA_937880805.1 uncultured Clostridia bacterium | reverse complement strand
AATGACCGCACATTCCGTTGGGCACAACTTAACGGCAATGTGCAGATGAAATTCTTTTAGGAGGAAACTATGCAAGAAATGAAATTGATTGATGCGGTTGCGGCGGAAACTGCGATTAAGGATTTCTTTAAGAAACAGATTGATGAAGAATATCTTTATCTGGAAGTAACCGACTGCAATGCTGATATTTCAGCAATATTGAACGCTTTACCCGAAATCCCCGCCGTTCCGCTTGAAGTTCACGAAAGAATAAAGCGGGAGCTGAATGAGGAGAAGCAAGCACTTATTGCAGGGCAGGAAACGTTGCAGAAAGCTCTTGCAGAGAGGAACGCAGAAATTGAGAGGTTGAAAGAATATGAAGATATCCGACCTACAGGTTGCCCAAATTGTCACAGAGGCAATTTTTCAAACTCTAAATTTTGCAGTCATTGCGGCACACAGTTACAAGGCAAAAAGAAAGATGTAAGAACCGAAGCAATCAAAGAGTTTGCGGATAAGCTGTGCGAAGGCAGAGTATCAAACGACCCCGTTGTTATTGCGGTTAAGGTTGAATTAAAAGAAATGGCAGGTGAGGGTTGATGCCTTTGGATATTGTGCCTATCACCCTTGCTGAAGCCAACGCATTTGTCGAGAAATATCACAGACACCACAAAGCCGTTGTAGGTCACAAATTTTCAATCGGAGCGACGGACGGAGAAAAGATTGTCGGTGTCGCTATTGTCGGCAGACCCGTCAGCAGATACCTTGATGATGGATTAACTCTCGAAGTCAACAGATGCTGTACTGACGGCACAAAAAACGCTTGTTCAATTCTTTATGCTGCCGCTTGGAGAGCCGCAAGGGCTATGGGCTACAAGAAAATTGTTACATACATACTCGAAAGCGAAAACGGAGCATCATTAAAAGCAAGCGGTTATAAGTGCATAGGACAAGCAGGCGGCTTGAAGTGGACAGGAAAACGCAGACCCGAAGTAGACCTATACCCTGCACAAATGAAATTGAGATTTGAAAAGGAGTGATAACAATGCCTAAAGCAGTATTACTCAGCGTTCAGCCGAAATGGTGCGAGCTTATCGCATCGGGCAAAAAGACGGTTGAGGTAAGAAAGACAAAGCCGAAGCTCCTGACACCGTTTAAGTGTTACATATATCAGACCCGAAAAACTTGGGTTTATAACATTTACAGTCGCATTGCCGATTGGCAGGGCAAGGTTATCGGCGAGTTTGTGTGTGATTTTTTTGATGAGTTTGAACCGTCTCCGAAAAGTGTGAAGTTTCGCAGATTCAGAGCTTTAGGAGATACCAGATTGACCTTACGGGAAATAATAGAATATTTAAACGGTCAAAAAGGTTACGGTTGGCACATATCAGACCTTGTAATCTATGACAAGCCGAAAAAACTGAGTGTGTTTCGCAAACCTTGTGTGAATGAGGTGTATTGTGAAAGTTGTGCAATGTATAACAATTTTTATGATAGTTGTGGAAACAAAGCTTTGAGGTTACAAAGACCGCCGCAGAGTTGGTGTTATGTGGAGGTGTGAGAATGAATACTAATAAGCTTTATGAACTTGAAATCGAAGCACACCAAAAACTTGACAGAATCAACAAGGAAAGACAGATAGCAAATGATGCCTTTTCAGAAGGAATGGAAAAGGGATTTGACATTATGTTTCAGGCAATGCGAGAGGCATTAAAGAATGAGGATGCGGACGATAATAAACTTTATGCTTATTGGAAAAAAGACCCTGTAACAGGGTACACAAACTGTTCAAACTGTAAAGCTCCGCCACCGGGCGATGCAGATCTTGAAAAGTTTTATGAATCCGATTACTGTCCGTGCTGCGGTGCGGTTATGGATAAAAAACTTATTCCCTCGACTTCCACCGGATAACCTTTGCTTTGCCGAAGCCCCGCCAATCGAGGCACTGTCCGCAGCGGTCACAGTATCGCTGATAGGTGCGTTCAAGAGTGATTTTGCAACGGGGGCAGCGGGGAAAGCATTCTCCGTTCGGCAACAGTAATATTTCGGTTACACGCAGCGGTGTTCTGAACGATACCGCATCTTCAACTGTTATGTTCATTATTTTTCCTCATTTCGTTCGTTTATAAATAAATGACCGAAAACGGGGAATTAAACGAAAAAATATAAAAGGAGTGACAATAAGTGACAAAAGAAAGTTTGCAGAAAAAATGTAGCGAAAAAGGTTTAGTGCTGAAAATCTTATATGTTGAGAAAACAGAATTCGATGATTATGAAGTTATATACACATTTGATGTGAATTATCAGGGTCGAGATTCTTATGAACAGATTTTAGAGCCTGAGCTTGATGAGTTAGTTAAGGATGAAGATGAATTTGTTTTTCTCGCAAAACTTAGGAGTGATAATAATGCTTGACATATCATTCAAAGCCAAACGCAGGGATAACGGCGAAGAAATTGAGAGCGACAGCATCTTGCAGTTCAGCCGACATCCCGTTACGAGGCACCGTGAGGCTTCACTCTGGGAAGAGGGCACCGGATGGGTGCCCGTTGACCCGGATACGCTTGAAATGATTGGCGGTGATGCGGGATGAAGAGAATGACAACGGAAGAAAAGAAAGCGGAGCTTAACCGATACTGCCGGAAGCACGATTGTAGAGCGTGCCAGCTTGTTGTAACCGCATTCTGCCAGAATAACGATACAAGCGACGAGGCTGTTAACGAGGCATATAAAGTTTATTCTGAAAAAATTCTCGGACGGCCAATGGCCGCCCCTACGAAAAACCCTTGACAGGGCAACAAGGAGTGTAACATATGAAATTAAAGGCTGTTGAATCCATATGCAAGAGTTCAAAGACAGTTATTATTTATAAGAATGACCGTTGCCAATGGCTTGGCAACGGCTGTGCTTTTTATCCGATTGATGAATTTCCCGAGATAACTACGGAAGATATTCTTTCAATCTTTGATGTTCCCGAGGAAAAGAGAGAAAAATTTTTCTGCCGTTATGAAACATTTCCCGAGGGGATTAATCTTGAGGGGGCAGACGATAAAGAGATACTTCTTGACAGAGATTTATTCGATGTTTTTTATAACGGAATGCATCTTTTGCCGCTGAAAACTCCGACGGGAATTATATTCATTCAGAAAAAGCTGCTCAAGCCCTTCGGCGAGGATGAATATGAGCTTTATGCGAGAGAGTTGCCGAGCGGAACACCTTATGTTGTTGTTAAAAGCGGATGGTTTCTGCTCGGAGCGATTGCTCCCGTTCTTCTTAACAACGATGAATTCATAAAAAAAGCGGAAGATTTGCTCAAATTTTCAAAGCTTCGGCTTGAGAACTATAAAAAAGAAAA
>CALGRR010000076.1 GCA_937880805.1 uncultured Clostridia bacterium | reverse complement strand
ATCGGTTGTAAGGGTAGCAACAACGTCACCCTTCTTTGCACGGATTGTGCCGTCTGCAGTTACAATATCCTCTGCAGCTATGACTTCAAACACTGCACCTGCAAGTCCTGTTTCCTCAAATACGGGAGTATAAAGAGTTTCGCCTGCAATTACAGATGTGAATACATCACCGGACTTCTGCACAGAAATCTTACCCTTCTGGGGCTTATTGGTCTTTTCAACTGTCACAACATCCACCGTACCATCAATAGTGAACGGTACCGGTGTGCTGTCGAGAACATATCCGTTTGCGGACTGTACCTCGTGAAGCTCGTAATTGCCGTATACAAGCTCATTCGGGAGCATAAGTGTACCTGTTTCGTCAGTATAGAATGTGTCGAGTGCGGTCACAGCAGGATACTTGATCTCCTGTACCACATAACTCTTGGTATCACAGTTCCATACCTTGAAGCCGATGCCTGCCACAGGAATGATATTGCCTGTTTCAGCGTCCTTCTTGACAATCTTCACATAGGATGTGAGGACTGCGTCGTTGATGATATAGAAGTAATCTTCCTCGTTTTCACATACGTTTACATCAAAGTCATCCACCCATTCGGTGTTGTCCCAGCCGACTGTCTGGTGTACGACATACACACCATAAGGGAGCATTTTGGTCTGTGCAAAGCCGTTTTCGTCACAGATGAGATGGTCACGCTCGGAATCCTTTGCGTTCTCAAAAGAGCCTGCGGATTTCAGATAGATGTCAAACTCTGCACCGACTTCGGGAGTTTCGATGCCTGTTGTGCCGTCATCGCTGTGCTTGATGATAGAGATCTTGCCCTTGACAGGTGTTTCGTATACTGTCATTTCGATTGCGTTGTTCTCGATGGTGTATTTCTTTTCCTCTGCCCCTACTTCGTATACGGTAGAGTCGAGGAGATACCCCTCTGAAGGTGTCAGCTCCTTGATTGTCCAGTTCTCACCGCATTCAAACTCATGTGTGGTGAAGCTGCCGTATTCGTCTGTGGTGTAAGTGTCGATGAGTTCATCGCCGTTGTAAATGCCGTAAACCGCACCTGCAAGGCTTGCATCGCCCTGTGCTGTGCCGTTCTCGATGTCCTTCTTCACAACCTCTACTGTGAACTTCTTGAGGACATTTTCAAATGTTACGTCCACAGTTGCATCCGCTGTGAGAGTTGTTGTCTGATTGGCAGGTGTTACATAGCGGATGGGTACATCCTTTTCGGAGATAGTGTATACAATCTTTTCGTTTTCGCTGTTGTACACAGGAATGTCGGAAAGAATTGCGATACCGTCTGCACCTGTGGTAATGGTGTAGGTTTCACCGTTGCCTGTGATTGTGAAGGTTCTGTCGCCGTTCTGATTGTCCTCAGACTGCTTGTTAATGCGAATAGAACCTGTCTTCAGCTCATTAACGAAGTTTGCTGTGACCGTAAGGTCTACTGTTCCGCTTGTGAGCGTTACATTCTGTGCCTTCGGGGTTTCGTAACGGGTTTCGACGTTGATTTCGCTGATGGTGTAGATGATTTCCTTACCTGTGGTCATATCATACACGGGAAGCTCTGTGAACAGCGCAACGCCCTTGGCATCGGTTGCCTGCGTGTAGGTTTTGCCGTCAGAGCCAACCACCTTGACTGTCTGCCGTCAATTATGCCGTCCTCGGCGGTCTTGTTGATTTTTATGATGCCTTCTGTAACTTCTTCCGTTACAAATGCCATCTGATTTACATTCAAAGCAAAAACCTCGGTTGAGAAGTCATATCCTGTCGGAGCAGCGATTTCCTTAACATAGTACTGTGCATTGGGAAGCTCGATAGAACCGACACCATCCATGCCGATTGTAATTTCGCCGACCTTGTCAGTGCAAGCTTTATCAGTGTATACTCCATATATTGCCTGAGAGCCATCAACTGAACTTTTTCCATCAATAGCAATTGTGTTGTCTTTCTTCAGCACCTTCTTGATTTTAAAAGTTACATTCTCTCTTGTAATGCGATAAGCATACATATTCATTGCGGATGCTTTCTTACCGTCTGTATTATTGTTGATGACAACACCCTGTGAACCGTTGGATTCAATTCTCCAATGTCTGCCGCCGTCACCATTGCCGTTGCCAACAGTTGCAGTAGTAATAAGCGATTCATCAACGCCAATATTCTTGAGGTAGGTTACCACTTCAGCTCTGGAATTAAATTCGCCCATATAGATCCATGCGTGGTCAATGCTGTCGGGCATTTCTGCTACGACAACAGAACCGGGTGTAATGGTAGAGCCATCAGCACATTCCCAATAGGGACGTTCTTCTGTGCTGATTTTCTTCTTTTCCACGTCGATTTTGGATGTTACACCGTCATAGCTGATGGTACAGTTGTCATTGACTGTAAGCCAATGCGTCGTATCAACAGGAACAGGATTATTCCAGCTGAAGCCGGAAGTCTTGTAGCCGAGGTGGGTAAGGGTGTAATAGACAAGTCCCGAACAGTCAAGTCCCTGATTACGGACAAAATCCAGATCCAGAGCCTTGTAACTGTCCTGATAGTAGACACCTGTAAAGCCCTTGAAACCAAAGTTATACGGTGTACCAAGCAGTGTTGCCGCCTGAGCAATAACCTTGTCAGCGGACGGAAATGCCGCATTTTCGGTGGTAGAAACGCTTTTGGCATTGGCAGGAATTGCATTGCTCAGATTCGTTCCGAGCATAGAAAAAGCACAGAGTCCTGCCATAAACCCTGCGCTGAGCTTCTTGATGATTCTGTTGTTTTTGAACATTCACGCATCACTCCTTTTTCATTT
>CALGRR010000075.1 GCA_937880805.1 uncultured Clostridia bacterium | reverse complement strand
CAATAAAATTGAATTTAAAAATGCTGATAATATCAGTGGATTAGAAAATGTTTTATATAAATGTCCAAATTGTAATAATGAATTTGGTATTTATCATCAAGATAAAAAATTAATATGTAAACATTGTAATAATCAAGTAAAAGCTGATAAATATGGCTTTTTACAAAAGGTTAATGATAATGATATTTGTATAAAACATCCTAGTGATTGGTCTAAAAAAATAGAATTAGAATTACTTGAAGAAATCAAACAATCTGAAGACTATGTATTAACTTCAAATTGTAGGGTTTCAATGATTAATTACAAAAAACATAAATTTGAAGAAGTTGGAGAGGCTTTCTTAACCTTAAATAAAGATGCATTTATTATTGATGGTATTATTAATAATGAAAAAGTAAATATTACTGTGTCTAATCACGAAACATTTATTTTACCATTTTCACCAGGTAAACATTTTGAAATTCAACATGGGAAAGATATTTATAGAATTCATTTAGATAATCCTCAACATGTTATGAAATGGATTTTATGTTTGAAGTGTTTTTATAATATTAGGCATAATGAAAACGCTTAACATCACTTACAATTTGACAAACCTATAGGTTTGTTATATTATAGTTATGGCTTTTACATAACTGACGGATTTTGCGGATAACCGCAAGGGAGTGTAAAAGTATAATGCCGACCGTCTGGGCAATTCTTATTGAATTGCTTTTTTTGTTAATTAGAGGGGGAATAAAAATGGAACATTCAAATTGGAATAATTTTAATGGTACTTTATGGAAAGAAGAAATTAATGTTCAAGATTTTATAAATAAAAATTATAAAGAATATCTAGGCGATGCTTCTTTTTTAGCAAAAGCTACTAAAAGAACAAATGACTTAATGAAAAAAGTTCAAGAATTATTTAAACTTGAAAGACAAAAGGGTGGAGTTTTAGATATTGATACTCAAACTATTTCATCAATAAAAAACTATGCACCTGGATATATAGATAAAGAAAATGAACTAATTGTAGGCCTTCAAACTGATAGTCCTTTAAAAAGAGGTATTAATCCATTTGGTGGAATGAGAATGGTTCGTCAAGCTTGTGAAGCTTATGGTTATAAATTAAGTAAAATAGCTGAAGATAGTTTCCATTATAGAACAACTCATAATGATGGTGTTTTTAGAGCTTATAGTGATGAAATGCGTAAAGCTCGTAAAAGTCATGTAATTACTGGACTTCCTGATGCTTATGGTAGAGGAAGAATTATTGGGGATTATAGAAGAGTTGCTTTATATGGTGTTGATAAACTAATTTTTGAAAAAGTAAAAGACAAAAATAAATTAGTTGAAAAAGATTTTAATACTGACCAAATTAGATTATCTGAAGAATTATTTAGACAAATTAAATTTTTAGGTTATTTAAAAGAAATGGCAAAGATGTATGGTTATGATATTAGTGAACCTGCAAGTAATGCTAAAGAAGCAATTCAATGGACTTATTTTGCATATCTCGGTGCAATCAAGGAGCAGAACGGTGCGGCAATGTCACTCGGCAGAGTAAGCACTTTCTTTGATATTTATATTGAAAGAGATATAGAAAACGGCATACTTACGGAAGAAACGGCTCAGGAGCTTATTGATGATTTTGTTATGAAGCTCCGTATTGCCCGTCACCTCAGAACACCCGAATACAACGAGCTTTTCGGCGGAGACCCGATGTGGATTACCGAAGCTGTAGGCGGTATGGGTGAAGACGGCAGAACGCTTGTTACAAAGAGCAGCTACAGAATGCTTAACACTCTTTATACTCTCGGTTCATCACCAGAACCTAATCTTACCGTTCTCTGGTCTACTTCGCTTCCTGCAAACTTCAAAAAATTCTGTGCAAAGGTTTCTGCAGACACAGATTCAATTCAGTATGAAAACGATGACATAATGAGACCGATTTACGGCGATGATTATGCCATTGCCTGCTGCGTTTCCGCAATGAAGGTTGGCAAGCAGATGCAGTTCTTCGGTGCACGCTGCAACCTTGCAAAGCTTCTTCTTATTGCTATCAACGGCGGATATGACACAACAAGCGGAATCCATATCGGACCTCAGATGTCTGTTCTTGACGGCGATAAGCTTGACTATGATGAGGTTATGGAGCGTTTTGATATTTATATCGAATGGCTGAGCAATCTTTATGTTAACACAATGAACATCATTCACTATATGCACGATAAATATGCATATGAGAAAACACAGATGGCTTTGCACGATACGCTTGTTGAACGCTTTATGGCGTTCGGTATTGCAGGACTTTCAGTTGTTGCAGACTCATTGAGTGCCATCAAATATGCCGATGTTGCCCCCATCAGAGACGGCAAGGGCTTTATTACCGAATTCAAAACAACCGGTGATTTCCCGAAATACGGCAATGACGATGACAGAGTTGACCTTATTGCAAAGGATATGACTCACAAGGTAATCACAGAGCTTCGCAAAACACCCACTTACAGAAAAGCAATGCACACACTCTCTGTTCTCACAATCACATCAAACGTTATGTACGGTAAAAACACCGGTGCAACACCCGACGGAAGAAAAGCTTTTGCTCCCTTCGCTCCCGGTGCAAATCCGATGCATAACAGAGAAGAAAACGGTGCACTTGCATCCCTTAATTCTGTTGCAAAAATCAGCTATGACGATTGCCGTGACGGCGTTTCCAACACCTTCTCAATCACTCCCGAGGCTCTCGGAAGAACAGAGGATGAAAGAATTTCAAATCTTGTTTCAATCCTTGACGGCTACTTTGCAAAGAAGGCTCATCATATCAATGTTAATGTTCTTAACCGTGAAACCCTTATGAAGGCTTATGAAAATCCCGAAGATTATCCCAATCTCACTATCAGAGTTTCAGGCTATGCCGTTAACTTCAACAAGCTTTCACGCGAGCAGCAGCGAGAGGTTATAAGCCGCACATTCCACGAGGCAATATAAAAATGAACATAAAAAAAGGGCTGATAAACTCCATACAAAGCCTCGGTGCTCTTGACGGACCGGGAATAAGATTTGTTGTTTTTATGCAGGGCTGCAATCTTCGCTGCGGCTGCTGCCATAATCCCGACACCTGGGATATGAAAGGCGGCACCGAATATTCGCCCGAAGAAATAGTCAGCAAAGCTATCAGATATAAGGAATATTTTGCAGATGAGGGCGGAATAACCGTTTCGGGCGGTGAGCCCCTTCTGCAGGCTGAATTTGTTTCAGAGCTGTTCAGGCTTTGCAGTTTTGAAGGCATAAACACCTGCCTTGATACATCAGGTAATATTCTGAATGAAGATATTAAAGAACTTTTAGATTATACAGACAGAGTTCTTCTTGATATTAAGTATTCAAACAACGAAGATTATTTGAAATATGCAGGCTGCGGGCTCGATAATGTTCTGGAGTTTCTTGATTATCTCAACAAAAAAAATATCCCCGTTACATTAAGGCAGGTTATTATACCAACCCTTAATGATAACAGAGAAAACATTTTATTCATAAAGCAGTTAGCCGAAAAGTATCATTGCATTGATAAAACCGAGCTGCTGCCCTTCAAAAAAATATGTAAGGTTAAATATGACAAGCTGAAAATCCCGTTTGCGTTTGAAAGCATACCCGAGCCGGATGCATCGCTTATGGAACAACTGAACTCACTTCTCTGATCAACCAATAAACAACCCCTTGAAAGCCGATTCTGACTTTCAAGGGGTTTCTCATTCAAATAATCAGGCTGTCTTCTGCTTCTTCATAAAGGGGAGACCTAAAGCCATAATAACTGCGAAGAGAATAAGATAACCGGGAATCTTGGGTCCGTGTGCGTAGATAGCTGCGATAACCATAAACACACTGCCTGCGATTGCAAGGAGAGGTGCAATAATTCTCTTTGCTCCGGTGAATTCCTTGTTGCGCATCATCTTAATGAAAATGGGGATATAGAAGGGATAAATTGTAACAATGGGAAGCTCTGTGGGGTCAAATGCAAACATACCGAGCTTATCGCTGAATTCGCTGAGCTGTGAGCAATAGAAAAAGAGAAGCCAGAGAGCACAAAGGAGAAGACCTACAACAGCCGAGTTTGTGGGCATATTGGTGTTCTTATCAATATTGCACATAATCTTGGGTGCGGGGCCTCTGCCGCGGCTTGCAATTGAATAAAGACCTCTTGTGCATCCGAGCATAAGACCGTTAAGAGTGCCAAGGCAGGAAATAATAACGAAAACGAAAATGCCCGTTCCCATAACATTACCGAATACTGCTGCAAATGCATTCTTTGCACCGGTCTGACCGCTTGCCATCATTTCTGCATTGGGGATAGCACCTGCAAGACCGACATAGTAGAATACATAAATTGCAACAATCGCAAAAGCACCTATAACAAGAGCTTTGGGAAGATTCTTCTTTGAATCCTTAAGTTCTGCGTTGATTGATGTTGCAATAATCCAGCCTTCATATGCAAAAACGGTTGCACAAACTGCCTTAAAAATAGCATCCGATGTGGGAATATCGTTAACAACAGTTGTGAAGTTTTCAACAGTAAAGCCCTTTGTTAAGCCAAAGATTGTGCCCACAACAGCCATAAGAAGAAGAGGAACAAGCTTTACAAATGTTGTTGAAACCTGGAATTTACCCGAAATAACGGGCGAAAGAGCATTAAGTGCGTAGCTGCCTACAAGATAAACTGCGGTAAGAACAAAGCAAAGACCGCCGGTTATATCAGCTTTATCGCCGAGGAACACAACAAGTGTGTAACGAGCTGAAAGCCATGCAAGTGCCATAGTAAGGGTGGGATAATAAATTGTTGTCATAAACCAACCGACTATGTAACCGTATTTTTCGCCGAGGGCTGCTTCCGCATAGTCAACAACGCCGTTTACCTTTTCAAACTTTGTTGCCATAAGCGAGAATGTGTATGCACAGATAATCATTATAACGCCGCCGATAACCCATGCAAGAATGCCAAGCTTAAGATCTCCGCCTGTGTGGTTAAGAATTGCTTCTGCCTTGAAGAATACGCCGCTGCCTACAACAATACCTATAACCATACATATCGCAGTAAGCAAACCGTATTTTTTCTTGAGTTCTGCCATTTGTCAATCAACCCTTTCATTTGGTGATTCGATAAAATTTATTTATATAATATTATTTTATTTCTGTTAAGTCAATATATTTTATCAAAAAAATGTCTAAATCAGCAATTATACAACTGTTGCCGTCATAAGCAACGCCTCAAGATTGATAATTATTGAAATCAGTTTGGAATAAAGGAATTTAAAAATTGCCGTGCTTGTATCGTCAAGAGTATTGTGAAAATCTCCTGCAGGTGTAAGGCTCTTTTCGTATGAAGGATGAGCATAGCCAACAACAGTTGCCCTTGAACCGTCAACGGGGCGAACCTTTTCGGTAACATATTCGGAGCCGTTATAATTCAAATCCGAAGTGTTACCGCCTATGCACTTAACATTAACAACCTTTTTCTTAACGATGAATCCGCTTTCGGTAACAATCTCAACGTGATGCACCGCATCTGTTCCGTCAACCGCAGTATTAAGAAAAACTATATCGCCCTTCTGAGGAACATAGCCGCTTTCTGCAGGGTAATACTCCCCTTTTCTTTTAAACCAGTTTCTCATTGAATCGCAGGTTGACCTTTTCGGAACCGCCGTACCGATTGCTCCGCCCTGATCGGCACACCAGGAAACAAATATTGTGCACCACGAAGCCTCAGTATCATAACCGTAATACCAGGTTGTGAATTCGTTTATGTTGCTGTCATAATATCCTATTTTTGACCTTGCTGCATCAACAATTGTGTTAACAATCTGTGTTCTGGTATCTTCAACAGCAAATGCAAGAATGCACGCCGAGCCCGAAATAAGAATAAAAGCAAGAATTAACGAAACTATTCTTTTTAAACTTTTTTTCAGCTTCAATTTAAGTAACTCCCTTCTGGGGTAATAAACAGAGATTTATTGTTTTGCACCTGCATCAAACATTTCAAGCATTTTTACGCTTGCTGCAAAGCAGTTGGCAATACCCTTTTCATTCATATTATCATATGAATCAAGGCGGGTGTGATAATATCTTTCAAGCTTATGGTTAAGACCCGTAACGCCTGCTGCTCTGAAGCCGCCCTGACAGAATGCCGCAGCATCAACTGCACCGCCGAGAGGAGGAACCATACCCTTCTTGCAGGGAACGCCCACAGCCTGAGCTGCCTCAAAGAAGAGATCTGCACAGTCTTTATCTGATTTTACCGTGCCGTTAAGGTCGCGGTAGTTTGCCATAAGATACTTAGGATCGTTAATTGTATCGTATGCATAAATAAAGGTGGGAACATCCTGGAACTCGCCCTTATGAGCTTCAACCCAGGCTTTTGAACCGCGAAGGCCTATTTCCTCGGAGCCGGTAAGAATAACACCGATTTCGGTGTTTTCAAGCTCAATGCCCTCATCGTTGAGAGCCTTAAGCACAGCAATACCGATATAGCAGCCGGTAAGATTATCGTTTGCACCGTCAACAACTCTTCTGTAGTTAACCATAAAATAAAGGCCAACCATAAAAGGAACAAAGAGCAATCCCCAGAGAGCAGCTTTTACAAGAGGATTTGCCATATCGGGCATACCAAAGGTTATTCCGTTCTGTGCCACATACATTATTGAAAGAACAAGATAGAAAACGGCACCGAGAGCAACGATAATTGCGTGTCCTTCAAAACCAACGCCGCCCAATGCATAGTTAACAGGCCATTCCCATGTTGCATCGGGATGACCGTTAAAGATAATTCTTCTTTTGGTTTCACCCGTACATTTTTTTATTGCGGTAACATTATGGCTTGTTTTCTTGGGGAAAAGAGGATCGAGAAGCTTTTTATAAACACCGAACTCGATAAGCACAAGTGCAAAGCCAACAACGATTAAAGGTATTGAAATAACCGGAGCAAAAAAGAAGAGTGCAACAGCGATAAGCACGAATGTTATTGTAAAATAAATCCAGCCATAGAAAGCACGGGGTGCAACCTCATATGACTCAAGCTTGACGGATTCGCAGCCGCAATCTTTTTTAAGAACTTCTGCCATATATTCGCAGGATTTTTTTTCACCCACCGAACCGGGATCACGCTTGCCGCAGGTTTTGATTATATGAGTGATTTCATCAATCATATACTTTGCTGCTTTGTCTTTCTGATCGATAATTTTCTTTAAATCCATATCAACCTCTCCTTACCTGAATTATAAAATAATTGTATCACTTCTATCCGTTTATTGTCAACATAAAAAAGGGTATATTTTCTTCTGTTTTGGTAAAATAATACAATTATTCCGTTGCCGAGATTTTTCATCTCATCAAACGGGATAGATTTTTATAGCGAAAAGCTTGCTGATGAGAACCACGGCAGACGGTGCAAGCATAACACTTATATATGCAAAGCTATAAGATTCTTCAGTTAAATGGTTTTTCAATAATCTCAACATTACCGCTTTTTTCGCCGTTTACATATTCTCCGTTATGATAATAAAGCTCTGAATTGATATTTACAGCAGCATCAAGCGGCACATACAAAACAGCCTTCATATCCTGCGGCAGAGTAATGTTGATGTCATAAACGCCGTCCGCCTTTTCATAATCCAGAGTGATTAACCCTTTTACGCTCGGAACGGTGCAGCTCATACGCTCGGACAAACTGTATTGGGGCTCGATTTTAACCTTTGTATAGCCTGCTTCAAGCGGAGCAATACCCGCAAAATGCTTGCTCATTATAACAAGAGGCCCGCCGCTCCATGCGTGATTCTTAGTTCCTCGCCAGGAATCCCAGAATTCCCAGAGAGTTGAATAATCCTCGCTCATCATATCTTCATATCTGTTCTTAATTCTGTCTGATGCAGCTTCGTATTCGCCCATTTTGCAAAGGGCTTCAAGAACATAATATTCCATATAAGGGCTTGAATTATTTGTTGTTGTGAGCACTTTATATATAGTATCATACTGCTCTTTTTCTGCAAGACCCGATAAAACCGCAAGGGCATTTGCTCTGTCATCGGGCTTTCTCACATCACTGCTTTTAAAGCCTTCTTCACTCCAGAGAGCCTTGTAGCCTTTTGATATAGTATCTTTTCTTTCGGTAATAAATGAAATATCTGCGTCTTTTCCCAAAAGCTCCGCCATTTTCTCCGTGGAGGAAAGAGCATAATAATACCAGGCATTTTCAACAGCTGTCATATCCGCCTTTTTGCCCCAATCAGCCCAATCCCATGAGCCGCCTCGATGAACAACAAGATTGTTTTCACCTATTTCCCAAAGCTTAAGGTAGTCAACGGAAGCGTTGTAAACCTTCTCGACAAAAGCCTTGTCGCCTGTATATTCATAGTAAGTGAGAAAACCGACTATTCCCGCAAGCTGCTGAACGGGTAACTCAAAATAATCGCCGCTTATGGGCACAACGGTCTGAAGCACCTTTGTTTCGTCAACGTGAGAAAGCATCGCCTCAACACCCTTTTGATACAGCAGATATGAATTGCTGTCCATCGAGTACATTGTCATTATCATTTCACTTGTAACATCGCCCCACCACTGGGCTCTTTCTCTGTCGGGGCAATCCATAAAATTATCACGCATAGTTACATAAAGAGTACGCAAGGATTTTTGCCACAGAGAATTGAGAAATTCATCATCACATTTGAAATCGCCGCAGAATGAGCTGTCATATCCCGTTTCACGGTACTTTAAAGAAACAACCGTAACTCCTTTTGGAATCTTATAGGTAATATGCTCTCCGTTAAACCAGCCTAAAGCCTCAAACTCCTGCTCCCCTTCTTTGGTTTTATAGGTTGTTGAAACTGCGCCGATTAAAGTGTTTTCGGTTGTTATGCGAATCTTTTTCCCTGCGGGTGCTATAACTTTAAGATAGGGAGTAATCTGTGCATTATAGGGAATATCAACGGTTATTTTTTCACCGAAAAGCTTGCTTACCGTATAGTTTTCATAGTCCTTTGAATTCTCGTAATCTTTAAGACCGTAATCCTTCAAAAAAGGTATTCCTCTCGGATAAAGTCTGCCGTAAAGACCCTCGCCGCCAACGGCATATTCGGTTGCATTTTTCCAAGACGAAGTGTCGTATGCTTCATCAATCCAATCACCTGACTCGTTTCTTGCATCATAATAAACGCTGTATTCGGGAAGTCTGTAGTTCGGCGGATAAAGAGGGCTGTCAACATAGGCGTTATTTCTTTTTACCTTCCAGCTTTTGTCGGAAACAACGGAAATGCCGTTGCCTATGGCTTCAAAAAGAAATCCGCCCTGACCGCTGCTGCTGTAGGAATAGCTTGTGTCATCATCCCAATACCACACCAAGGCAGAAATTGAATTTTCTCCCGCTTTAAGATAGGGTGCAATATCAATGCTGTCATAATAACAGCTGTTTTTATCGGGACCTCGCTTGACGCTTCCTTCAAAAACAACATTTTCTCCGTTTATGTAAAGCCAATACTTTGAATCGGCTGATATGCAGGCGGTAAGCTCTTCGGGAATCTTGTCAAGGATTATTTTTTTATTAAAGCACATCCAGACATTGTTTGCCTCCAAATTTTCCTTATCCCAAATCCATTTTGCCTTCCAATCGTTTTTCTCCTCGGTGGAAATCACGCTGTATCCGGGAATGCTCTCTGGAATTTTATAGTCGTTTGTATACGGTATCATTACCGAATCTCCAAACGAGAAAATTGAAGTTATAAAGGCTGCCGCTATCGCAAGATAAGAAATGATTGTCTGAATAATCTGCATATAAATCTCCCCGATATTTTTTAAAAAAATTCAAATTTATTCTATCATAAATGCAGAAAAGTGCAACAAAAATTTAATTTATTTATCGCTGTATCAATATACATTTTTATAATATGAGTAAATTAATCTTTCAGAAAACAGCGCCTTAATTGTTGATAAAGATTTAAAAATATGATATATTTATTAAAAATTATGTTTTGAATGAGGTGTTATCGTGTCCCTGTTCAACAAAATAATCAGTTTTATAACAGCTTTAATAGTTTCAGTTTTTCCCTCGCTCGGTGAAACTCCGGAAATTCCCGAGTATTATGAAGATGACCCTCAATATGTTGTGTTTATGGTAACAAATGTTCATTACCTGGATCTTGAACCTTACGTTAAGCAAATGGTTGAGCTTCACGGTGAAATCAATCCCGATTCAAAGCGTATGTATGCTTTCGGTGTCATAGGTCCGATGTGCCTTACTCAATCTGTTGAGCAGATGAACGAAGAAGTAAACCACGTTTTTTCACTTGCAGAAAAGTATAACGTTCCGGTTTATTTTCAAATGGATGACTGCACGAATTATTCCACATATTTCGGTGACGGTGCAACAACGGATGAAAACGGCAGTAAATTTTATAACGACCCCGAGATGTGCGAATGGGTTGCCTTCCCAAAAGAAGGCGAAGAATGGGGTGGTCAGTCATACGGTATGCTGCCGAGATGGCATTGCGACTGGAGCGGGGTTCCTTTTGCAACGGCGGGAGGTTTTCCGTGCTTCAATTCCGAAAAGTATCTGAATTGGTACTCAAATCAGATTAAAAAAGGCTTTATTGAGCCGCTTCTCGAAAACTACACAAAACTAAAATCACAGGACAAAGCGTATCTTTTTGCAGGCATCAATACGGGCTGGGAAACACAGATTCCCGATTATACCGGCTGCGGTTACGCTTCAATGGAAGATTTTGAGCGTACACAGTACGGTATGCACGCTCTGCACAATATGGGCTACAATGAAGAAACCCTGAAAAAAGAAGCATATAAAAAGCTGATGTCTGTTGAGGATTATACAAAGAAGCTTCTTTACGGTGTTCTTGCTGATTATATTGAGTTTACCTGCAAGTTATTTTATGATGCAGGGATTGAACGGCATAAAATAATTTCACATATAGTTTCGCTTTCATCTTACACGGAAGAATACAGCACAATGCGTCCTCCGACCTGGGTATGTATCAATGATTACTGCACGCCCGGCTGGACAATGAGCCCCAAAACCTGCCCGTACAACCTTGACACACTCTATATGCAGTTGGCAAAAAACGGCAGAAACGAATATGCAAACGCCGAGGGTTATGCACATTATGATGATGTTGAAACCTGTCGAGCTTATTTTGAAGAAAGCCTGCTCGGCAACGCAAAGCTGATTACCGTTTACGGCTATGAGCAGGAAACGGGAACCTACGGTTATGTGAAAAACGAAGATTTCTACTTTGTTAAGGTCGTTAAGGAATGGCTGAATTATGAGCTCGGGCCCGATTACGAATGGACAGAAAAGCCCGATTTATCCGATAACTATGGCGGATTTGAGCCGTTAGTAAGATTGAAAATAAAGATTAAAAAGATTTTCAACCAGTAAATCAGTAATTCAAAGCAAAGTTTTAATTATATTTTATAAAAAAACAAAAACCACTTCAATCAACGCTTATTCAGGCATTGGTTGAGGTGGTTTGTTTGTAAAAAAATCTAAATCAAGAAATTTTATTTATAATATTTGGGTGTAGGCTGATTCGAGCTCGTTCATTTTATTTATGTATTCTTCGGACAACTGACTGCATACGGACTTTGAAAGATCCGTTACTTTATAGAGTAAAAAGAGTCGACTGAATATGTTTTTACTCTTAAAGTTATGAAAGAGCAGATTTTTGCCAAGACAAGGAAGAAAAGCGAAGGAATACGACCGTATTTCAAGCTTTTATGACGCAGTATTGGTGAAAATATGCCTTTCAGAACCATATGAAGCTCGGCTCTTTTTACCCTTTGCATTTACCGTATTCAGAACCACTCACAAAGCTTATTTCATTAGGGTTTATGTTGCCATAGTATAAATCTTCAAGTGTTGTTTGATTCATTCGATTTGCTCCTTTTCAAATAGAAAAAGTGCAACAGGATTTTATATCCCATTGCACTTTAATGTTTTATTATTTAGTTCGACAAACTGAAAGTTTATATTCTATATGTAATTACATAACCATTATTAATGTTCCTATTCCAATCAAAACACATCCTATCAATGACTTTATTGTAAAGTCTTCGTGCAAAAAAACAAATGCTAATATTAAGGGAATTACTACACTTAATTTATCTATCGGTACAACTTTTGATGCATCACCTATCTGCAATGCTTTGTAGTAACATAGCCAAGAAGCACCTGTTGCTAATCCTGACAAAATCAAGAATATCCAACTCTTTCTACTGATTTCTGTTATACCGTTTTGTGAATTCGTGAGAAATACCATTCCCCATGACATAGCAACTACAACAACAGTTCTTATTGCTGTTGCAAGATTCGAGTTTACTCCTTCTATGCCGACCTTTGCCAGTATAGAGGTAAGTGCTGCAAATATTGCAGACAGTATTGCGAACACAATCCACATACAATATTACCTCCACAAATTCTAATTTATCGATTTGGATTATACCATACTTATGTCAAAAAATCCACTATGAAAATATCAATCGACGACGGAGACGGATATTCTTGCCGACCATAGAGATATTTATGCTCGGTGTGCCGTCGTCTTTTCGTCGTCGGAAGTAGGTTTCGGATATACTTTGCGGTGTCTGAAAGCATAAGAAAACCCCACAGAAGCCTTAACTTCTATAGGGAAACAAGTTTTTTAAAAGGGTATTGAATCTAATCTTATTTCGGAATCAATATATACAGCATCAACCTCATAATCATTCGTTATAATAATCTTGCTATGATTAAGACTAGGGTTTATGTTGCCATAGTATAAATCTTCAAGTGTTGTTTGTTTCAATTTAAATCTCTCATTATAAATAGAAAAAGTGCAACAGGATTTTATATCCCATTGCACTTAATGGTTTTATTGTTTAGTTCATCAAATTGGAATTTATCTATCAGTTCAATTTACACATTGTTTCTGACGTTCTAATAAAAAACTCCTTACTTCTTCTGTTTCTTTTGCATCAAAATTATATTCCAGTATCTCTCCTACATATTTTGCAATTTCAGCAAAATAATCATAAATCACATACAGTTTACTCCATATATCTTCGTATGTACCATTCGGAAAAACACTATGAAACCTCTCCATTTCTTCCAGTGACAAAAATCTTTTTAGATATTTACTATGGTTACCAGTAGTTACATTGAAATCGTTATCCACACCAATTTTCCAATTCAACATTTTAATAAACATCTCCATCATCAAAACGTCATAAACATATTTTGCATAATAGAGTTCTTCTCTGCATAACCCCTTGGAAATATAGACACTTAACCATCTGAATTCATTACACGTATTGTAATATTCCATCTCTGATGGTTTTTGAATGTAAAAAACACTTTCATCGTTTATTTGCTTTAATTCCTTAAATTTATCCTTGTTTAACAGAACAATTCGTGGTTCACAATAACTCTGTTCTTTATCAATATTGCAAACATCTATCAGTGTCAAATCTATTCTGTTTCCATCTTTAAATTGAATTAGGTATGCAAAATTATCGTGTCCAGCATAATCATATGGGTTAGAGTACCAATCCATAGGATATTGTACAATTAGGATTTCACCAAAGATTTCAACCCATTTGTTATCTTTTGTAAACTGGCGTATATCACTAACTACATAACATATATCAAAATCACAATACTGGTCATGAGTCGCATTTTTGCTTGCCCGCGAGCCTTCCATGGTCACAGCTCTAATTCGTTCATCATTTATCGCTATATCCATTATTAGCTTCATCATTTCTTCTTTATTTCTCATCTTTTCTCACTTCCAAACATAAATACAAATTCTTATTTATCGATTTGAATTATACCATACTTATATCAAAAAATCCACTTTAAAAATATCATCCGACGACGGTGGCGAAAGTTCTTGACGACCTTGGGGATATTTATGCTCAGTGGGTTGTCGTCTTTTTGTCGTCAAAGGTGGGTTTTGGGGATAGTTTACTGTGGGTGAGAGTATAAGAAAAACCCCACAGAAGCTATTACTTCTATGGGGTTCTGGCGGAGAGCAAGGGATTCGAACCCTCGAACAGGTTATAGCCCGTTACACGATTTCCAATCGTGCTCCTTCGACCAGCTCGGACAACTCTCCGTATCTGCAAATCAAATGCTTGTATATTATATATGACCGTTTCAAAAAAATCAAGTGTTTTTTGCATTTTATTTTAATAAAATACTCCGCTCCCCTTTTAAGGAACGGAGTATAAACACAGAATACAATTAAGCGGGAATATATCCGAAAGTCATTGAGCCATCATCAAAAATGAATTGAACATATGCACCGTCATAGCAAGTGAGTGCCAACATTCTTGCTTCGTTCTGAAGCTTTTCAATCTCTTCGGAATCGGTTATGATTTTTGCGTTATCGGGCAGCTTTGGCATGGTAAAATACTCATACATATAATCATTTTCAATATCTGTTCCCCTCGCCGTTGCATTTTCAACGGCAGTTTTACCGTTTGACCAGAAGCCCGAAACAAGGCTTGTCATTCTGCCGTAATCCCACAGAAATTGCGATTCTGCATTTTTATCAAGAGTCCATACTCTTGCTTCAACGGGCTGTGCATCATCCTCAAAATACTCCGTTAACCCTTTTTCTTCAAGAAAAGCTACAGTGTTGGTCATATCGGAATATACGGGAATAACTATGCCTGCACCGCCTGCCCTTACACCGTCGGCAATTTCATTTAAGCAGATGGGGCGGATTCCTTTTTCGTTTTCTGTTGAGTGGATATTTGCCGAATAAGCTTCATTCAAAAGCTCACCCGTTGACATTGAAGCTGCATATCCGATTTCTCTTGATATTTTAAGATATGCGAGTACCTCGGCATCTGACCTGAAATTAAGAGGCAGGGAGCCGTTTTCAACATCCGAAGCAACCGTATCAAGCAAGTCATCTATATCCTCGCTTCCGAAAGTTGCAAAATGAGTTATGTTTGACATATTGGGCGAAATAACAGCAAATTTAGAAAAGAAATAAATTGATTCCGTTCCTTCTCTGTAATTATTTTTGCCCATTCTGAGGCTCTCGGCCGCAAGCTCTCTGTATCGCTCGGTAAGAGTTAAATCAGCAAGCTCCGAAAGAATTTCTTCGGTTGCAACGTGATACATCCTTTCAACGGTTTTTCCGTTTTTCAAAGTATAAATA
Organism: uncultured Clostridia bacterium; assembly: GCA_937880805.1. Classification (GTDB taxonomy): domain Bacteria; phylum Bacillota; class Clostridia; order Oscillospirales; family Acutalibacteraceae; genus CAG-177. The sequence goes on along the minus strand of CALGRR010000075.1, from coordinate 4,305 downwards.
ATTCCTATATTGACCGGCACAACTCTCTCTTCATACGGTGCACAGGCATTTTCGGCTGTAGCATCAAGCTTTTTGCAGTTAATAAGCTTTTTATGAATTTCAGATATTCTGCATATATCATCATAATCAGTGAAGCCGCCGGCAAGAGATGTTAAATTATTGCCTATTGAAAGAAATTTATCAATCGAATCGCCATCCGTAACATAGGCATCGCCTGATGCATAAAGATTATTTATAAAATCAACAAAGCTGTCTGCCGTATTAGTTGAAATTGAAACGCTTTTAATATCTGCCGTATCGGGTCTTCTTGATGAATAACCGAATAGTCCGGTTGTAAAAACAAGAATACATCCAAAGAAAATTGCCAGATGAATCGGGAATTTCCAGAGCTTTTTAATTATGAGCTTAAAATTGTGTAATGAAATTGCATCTGCAATTAAATATATAATTGCGAAAACGAGAATTGCATAAACGGCACCGATAAAATATCTTCCGCTGTTTATATCAACAATAAACTGCATAAGGAAGGTTATCACAAGAATTGCCGAAGTGAACACAACAACGCCCGTTGCAAGAGGGTTGGCACCGAGGAAACCCGCTATTTCGGTTTTGCGTTTTTTGTTAACACCGACAGCAATGAGTATAATCAATGCAAGAATAATAAATCCTGCTGCGGCTGAACTGAAATCCACATAGAATTTATTAAATCTGTTAAGTTGCGATGCATTTGCAAAATCGGTTGTTGCGGGGAAGAAAATAAAATCAAGAATGCCAAGACCGCGGAACATAAATTCATGAAGCCCCTCGCCAAGAACGGAAACCTGCAGAGAATTGGTCCAGCTTTCGGTTGAAAGCGGTGAACCGTAAACAAAATCCGAGAACGAGCTTTCAACAAACCACTCAGCTATTGCAGGCATTACGCAGTATACAAGCGAAAAGAAAACACCCTCAATCATTGTGCCAACTCCGCAGAAGGTGCAGGCAGCAATGCTGTAAAAAATCAGAGTTCGTGATAAGAATGTCAATGCGAGATATGAGGCTGAAAGCCAAAGTTCTCTGCTGCTGCCGAACATTGCCATATTAAGAATGAAAGAAACAATAATCGGCAGGAGTGCGGAAAGGGATAACGCAAACGCACCTGCAAGATATTTTGAAAGAAACAGCTTTGTGCGAGTCATTCCAAAGCTGTACCAGACATTGACAGCAGATTTATTCATCATAAATCTGAAAACAACCGCTGCCGTTGCAACTGCTGCAAATATAATAATCGCAGACCAGATAAGATCAATCTGCAAGGTCATACTGGACATCAGAATATAAATGTTATCTTTTATAAGTGTTGCGGCTCTTTCTGGTTCCGTTACAACCATTGTATTGTATGAATAAATAAAGCTTACAATCTCTGCAAGAACAGAGTATGAATTATAAAGGAGCAAAGCCAGAGGAATCCAGAATGATTTTTTTAATGTATATAAAAATGTGAAGCGAAACGGATTAACCGAAGATTTCTTTAAAGTCATAATCTGTGTCCTCCATTTCTTCAAGGAATATTTCTTCAAGACGAAGCGGGAATTTTTCAACAAGAACGGGATTCATTTCTTTAATTTTTGCTTCCGTTTCATCAGCATCACCCGAAACGGATACGGTTATAATTCTGCCATCTTTGTTGAATTTTTTAATATTAAGATGAGCAAAATCGCTTTCGTTCTTATCGTCATTGAAAATAAGACGGAATTTGCATCTGCTTGCACTTATATCATCAACAGAGCAATCCAAAACAATCTTTTTGCCGTTAATCAAAGCAACGTGGTCACATATATCGGTCAATTCGTGAAGATTGTGGGATGAAATAATAACGCTGCAATCAGTTTCATCCGCATATTCAATCAGCATATTATTCATCAGATTTCGTTTGGCGGGGTCAAGTCCGTCAAAGCTTTCGTCAAGCAACAGGATTTTCGGTCTTGTTGACATACCCAGAATCATTTCTGCCTGACGCTGCATACCCTTTGAAAAAGAATTAAGCCTTGCCTTTTTATCAAGCCCGAAAACGCCGCAAAGCTTTTCAAGAGTTTCAAAGCTGAAATCCGGATAATATCCGCTGTAAAACTTGGCCATTTTCTCTATCGAAGAAAACGGTTCAAAATAAATATCATCGGGAACATAAAATAATCCCCTTCTGATTTCTTCCGAATTATAAACATCGGTTCCGTCAATCGTTACGCTTCCTCCGTCAGCTTTATAAACGCCTGCAACGGTTTTCAAAAGCGTTGTTTTGCCTGCACCGTTATAGCCGACAAGTCCGTAAATGGAGCCGTTCTTAACTTCAAATGAAAGGTTTTCAATAGCCGTAAAGCTGCCGAAACGTTTTGTAACATTCTTAATTGAAATCATATCTCATCCTCCTTATAGATTTTTTCAATAATTTCTGTTATTTTCTCAAAACTTACCCCAATGGATTTTGCGACCGTTACCGAATCGGTAATTTCTCTGATTACCTTCACTGTATAGCTGTTGCTTTCCAACGCATTTTCGCTTACAAAACTCCCCGTTCCCGGAACGGTATAAATAACACCACTCAGTTCAAGCTCCGCAAAAGCTTTTTTAACGGTATTTACGTTAACTGCGGTTTCCGCGGAAATGTTGCGGATTGAAGGAAGCTTTGAATGCGGTGCAAAAACACCAACTCTGATAAGCGTGATAATCTGATTCTTGATCTGTTCATAAACAGGCACTCTGCTTTGTTTATCAATAATTATCAAAAGCAACACACCTTTCTTGTCTAACTGTGCTATCTCACATATCACACCATCAATATATCACACAGCATAATGCTTGTCAATACCCGATATTGTGAATTTTTTTCAAAGTTTCAAAAATTCAGATAAATTTTTTGGGATTTTTTATTGTTTTTTATATCTGTATATGCTATACTTCAAGTTGTAATTATAATTACATTTTGAAAGGATTGTTTATATGGAAAATAAAGATTTATTCAACAAAGCGGCTGAAGGCTACAACTGCAATGAAGTTGAGCAATACATAAATGTTCTCAAAGCAGAATATAAAAAAGTTTTTGAATATGCCAAGGCAACCGAAGCCAATAACGAAAAGCTCAAGAAAATCTGCCGTGCACTTTCCGATGAAAACAAGGCATTCAAAGCAAACGGTGCCGTTGCTCCCGAAGGAGCAGCAGCTGATGCTTCAATTCTTGAAAGTGTTGAAAAAATTGCAAAGCTCAGCGAAGAGCTTGCAAAAGAAAACGCAGCTTTACGCAGCAAAATCGTAAAATAATTTACTTTTGAAAGGCAGATAACCTTATGGAACAGTTTAAGCTCAAAAGCATTGAAGAATTTGACAATGAGTTTGTTGCTAAAATAAAAGCAGAAAAGGCTGCAGAAAAAAGCAGCGTAATTCCCGAAATTTCCAAGGAAAAATCCACTGTTGTTTTTGCAGAAACTCAACCCACCGGATATTTTAAAAAGAGCGATGAAAAGATTCACTTTGAACCGCAGAGTGTTGAAACCGCAGTTAAGCCCAGACCGCTTACTCCAATCGGTCAGAACCCTGTTTCCTATGCACCGGTTGCTCCTGAAGCAACGGAAGTAACGGAAGAAGAGCCCGGTGAGAATCTTGATTTCTCAGACGGAAATTACGGCGAGGTTTATGTTGAACCTGATGAAAAGCAAAAGAAATCCAAGGGCAACCTTGCAGTAAAAATTATTTCAATCGTTCTTCTTTGTGTAACAGTTTTAACATTTGTTTTCGGATGCTTCATTTCTGTTTTCCTTGATAATAACGGCACCTCACTCGGAAGCATTTGCTTTAACACAATGAGCCAGGATATTGATAATCTCGGCGTATCGAAGGGTGACCTGATTATTTCATCAAAGCCCGAATCTCCGTTTGATTACCAGTCAGGCGATCTTATCGTTGTTCCCGCATCAAATTCAACCGGTTGCGATATTAATTCCGTTGACAGCGTTTCACAGCTTACTCTTGATACCGCAAGCATTAACACAACAGCAATTGTTAACGGCTACGGTTATCAGAATACCGTTACAAGCGACGATTGCTACGGTGTTATCAGCTTCTATGTTCCCATTCTCGGCGGTCTTCTTAACTTCGCAATGGAAAACGTTGTTCTTGTTTGCGTTCTCTTTGTTCTTCTTTCTGCTCTCTGGTGCCTTATTCTTGTTATGGCAGAAAAGAAGCCCAAAAAAGCTGAAGAAAACTGATTTTATTAATTGAATCACAAACCACCGGTTGAACCGGTGGTTTGACTAACCCCTAAAAGGGGTTGAT
>CALGRR010000074.1 GCA_937880805.1 uncultured Clostridia bacterium | reverse complement strand
TGGGCATTACAAAAGCACAAAAAGAAGCTATGCTCGGAGGTATAACTAACGGTTGGCAGACACCATCTGCTAACCCGCAGAACTATAACGAGCAAGGCAAGTTTATTCATTCTAAACAGCACGAGCGAGGTGAAGCACGATGAGCTTCATCGTCAGAAATGAAAGTTGATGAAAAGAAATTAGGTTGTAAAAATTGCAGATACCGAAACGGATATGTGTGTAATATCTGTTGGAAAAAAGTTTATGAAGAATTCTACGATGGAAAGGAGAAGGTAAATGGCAAAGAAAATGAAAGTAAGCAAAACTCAGATGAAATTTGAAGTGCTTGAAAAACTTGCTTCACTTGGCATTAACACAGAGGAACAGCTTGAAAAACTGACACCAAAGGAGCTATTGGGTGTTGAAAGTCTTTCTTTTAAAGAGATTGAGCTTATCGGACAGCTTCAGGAATGTGTAAACGAAAACTTGTTGTTTTCCTTTCTTACCGCAGATATATCGGTCATTATAGAAGAACCAAAACCTGAAAAATCAACCAAAAAGAAAAAGGCTGACAGTGAGGTGACAACTGATGGCGAGTAAATTACAAATAATTGCTGCTATGTTCAATGATGAAGTAGGTAAAGTTACAAATAGTCTTGATAATTGGACATCCTTTCTGAGAACAGCGTCCAATAACTTTAAATACAACTTCGTTGAACAGATGTTAATTTATGCACAAAGACCTGATGCAACTGCCTGTGCAGAGATAGGTTTTTGGAACGACAAAATGCACCGTTGGGTTAATCGAGGAGCAACGGGTATTGCATTGTTTGATTATTCAGGTAGTTATCAGAAATTGCGATATGTGTTTGATGTTTCTGACACTAATTCATTCTATGGTTATGAGGTTCCCCGATGGGAAGTCAAAGACCGTTATCACGATGAAGTTGCAGAAGCTCTTACTAATGCTTTCGGTGATACAGCCGAGGGCGGACTTGAAAGCGTAATTGATGATACTGCAAGAAATATGGTTGAAGATAATATTCTTGATTATCTTTCTACCGTCAATGACAGTAAATACGGCAGTTTCCTTGAAGAACTTGACGATGACAATATTTCGGTTATCTTAAAGAATGCACTTTCTGCTTCAATCGGATATATGATGATGACAAGGTGCGGCATCAATGCTGACGAATATTATACCAGAGAAGATTTTGAAGATATTTTTAATTTCAATACCCCTTTAAGTGTTATAGCAATGGGTATGGCTGTAAGTGATATAGCAGAAATGGGCCTTCGAGAAATCGAAAGCACAGTAAAAAATATCGAAAAAAATGAAAAAAAAAGAAAAATCGCTAAGCGTTGTACTTTCAACTACTTAGCGATTTGTTGTGTGGTCCCACTTGGGCTTGAACCAAGGACCCCCTGATTATGAGGCTATTCCATTGCCACTATATATGGCTGGTTATCAATATGTTAATTATCTCTTTTTCCTATGTGCAAGGTTTTGTACAAGGTGGTTTTTTAACCCTCTGTTTTTGAGAGTTTTGCCCTTAAATCTGACACTTCTTTCTCCAGCTCTAAGACCCTCTTTTCGGCAGCTTGACATCGTTCTTCTGACTTAACTAATAAGCCTATCAAATTGCTTATTTCGCTTCCCGATGTTTTCGCTGATATGAGCCTTACTATCTCATCTAAATTTACATTCTTGGCATTGCTATTATTTAGCATTATTGCCCTCGGTGAATTTATCTGATTCAAACTCTTATCTCGTACATTGATGTCCGCAGGATAATCGCTTAAATAATCATTTATGTTATCCACCTTGTACATTTCTGCTAACTCTTCTAAAAATGCTTTGGGTGCACTCCTCTTGCCATGTTCAATGACAGACAAAAAACTTTGAGAACGCCTTGTGGCGATAGCCAAATCTTTTTGGCTAATATTTCTCTCTGTCCTAAATCTATGTAAGTCAAAGAGTTGTCCTTTTGGTCGCATTTTTGATAATATTTTTAATCACTAAAATAGGTGATATATCCACAATATTGATTAACTTTGCGGTTATATAACCATTATAAAACGACTTTAGATGTGATATTCTAATTCTTGGTGCAAAGTTAATTATTATATTGGTTATAACAAAATATTTAATCACTAAATTTATCAATATAATGAAAAAAAGCAGAAATTTGTCGCTCGTACAGATGTACAGAGAGGAAATGGCAAAGCCTACGCCAGCTAAAGAGTTCCTGAATGAAATATGCCGTATAACCAATCGCTCGGAGATAACCGTTAGGTTATGGGTTAGTGGCAAAGTTCAGCCTGAACCTCTTGTGCAAAAGGTGCTTGGAGAAGCATTAAATATTGCTCCCGATGTGTTATTCCCTAAAGTTTCTAAATAATATGAATCCGAATGAACCTAAAGTGCAATTAAGTTCTCGCTATACGGTTTCTGAAACTTGTGAATTGCTGGGAATACATCGAAACAGCCTACGAAAATACACCTTAGAGGGGCGTATTAAATCGGGCATTCGCAAATCTACTGCTAAGAAGTTTTACCTCGGTAGCGAGATACTTAAATTTTGGCAAAAACAAATTTAATATCTGCTAATCATGAACAAGTCTATCATTGATCAAGTCGTTGACCGTGCTGACATCGTTGATGTGGTTAGCGATGTTGTGCAGCTCAAAAAGTCGGGTGCTAACTATAAAG
>CALGRR010000073.1 GCA_937880805.1 uncultured Clostridia bacterium | reverse complement strand
TGCCGGGTTTGATACTCTCCGTTGTGAGGTCGTTGAACTGAACCGAGACGAAGCCACGATTTTAATGGTTGAGAGCAACTATCAAAGGTCGCAGATACTTCCCTCAGAAAAAGCCTATGCCTACAAAATGCGTTTGGAAGCGATGAAAAGGCAAGGAGAACGCACGGATTTAACTTCGTCCCCAGTGGGGACAAAGTTGAGAACTTCTGACGAGCTTGCTCAAGAATGTGGCGACAGCCGAAATCAGATTCACAGGTATATTCGCCTTACAAACCTTGTTCCCGAACTTTTGGATTATGTTGACGAGGGGCGAATTAAAATGCGACCGGCGGTTGAATTGTCTTTTCTCGATGAGGACAGTCAGCGTGATGTGGTTGATGAAATCGACCTGAACGACGCAACCCCGTCTCACGACCAAACAATCCGTATGCGAAAGTTCTTTGAGGAGGGCAAGCTCACAACCGAAGCAATCCAAGCGATTATGTCGGAGGAAAAACCAAACCAAAGGGAGAAAATTGTTTTGAGGGGCGACAGGGTTCGACAGCTTATCCCGAAGAACATTCCCATAAGCCAAACGGAGGATTTTGTGTGCAAGGCATTGGAGCATTACAACAAGTTTCTGCGAAGCAGAGCCGACCGTGACAGCCGATAGCCTTCCCCCTTTCTCACACTCTAACCCCTATATATACCGGCTATTAACCTGCTGAAAAATATACTCTATCTCCCTTGAGTATATCTATCTCAATAACATATAGCTGTCTATAAAAGGGTTCGCACATTTGGAGCAAAAGCAAAATGTCTGCTACGATAAAAAGTTCAGCCAATCGCATCTTTGATGTTTTGACCGGTTTTGATTACGATTAAGGCAGAAAGGAGCGATGGATATGAAAAACAGGCTGATACCTTGTGTTCTTGCCTGCCTGATGATTTTCCTCGTAGGTTGTACCGGTAACACAGCCAAAGAAGCTGCACAGGAGATAACGAAAACAGAGACTTCTTTTCCGGCTGGTAATACCGAAACAAATTCTCAGGAAGAAACGGCAGAAGAACCGGAAAGCACGATAGTTCAGGAAGAAACACCGATTACGGCAGAAGAAAGCCAATCAACCGCTGAAAGTCAGACGGTTGCAACTGTTCAGACAAAACCGGCGGAAGAAAAAACGGCTGATACTCCTGCAACCGAAAAGCCAAAGGCAGAGCCACCGAAGCAGACAACCACGCAGGCTGAACCCGAAAAACAAACGGAACAGCCAAAAGAACAGACAACTGCCGAACAAAAGCCGGTTGAAAAACCGACTGAAAAGCCGGCAGAACCGAAACCGACAGAGCCGCCCAAGCAGACATTTGATGTCAGCCCTTATGTAAGTTACGCAAAAGAGTATGCGGTAAGCATAGGGCTTTCTCTTGACAGCACGGCGACAGAATGTTGGGACAATCCCATATCCGCAAATCCTAACCGAAGCGGTATCAAGTCTGATATTGAAAGCAGACTGAACCGATACAAGAACAGCGAGGGTTTTACCGCTGTGTGGATATGGACAGAAAAGCTATCCGATACGGAGTACAACATCTATATCGGCTACTGCTAAAACAAAATAATTTTAAGCGGACGCACTGAGTAAAATCGGTGCGTTTTTGCATTTCAAGGAGGAAAACGCAATGGTTAAAACAAAATTCAAGAAAGCCGTTTCGCTTATGTTGGCGGCGGTTATGAGCCTTACTGCTTTTATGGGCATTGGGGCAACGACAGCCTTTGCAGCCGTAGGAGAAAAAGCCGATGTGTACCTCGTCGATTATCCCCGAAGCGGAGATACCAATAACAACGGCGAATGGGGACACGGCAATCTCAACTATATGAATGGTTGGAAAGGGTTGTCAACGAAATATACAGGACTTCGTGCAATGGGTTCGTATTCGGGCAATATCGCCTACTGTATTGAGCCGGGTACAAGTCAGCGGACTGGCGATACCCTCACCGAAAAGGACGAGAACTTCTTTAATAACATCAGCCCGAACGGAACGATTTCCGGCGATGACATTCGCCTGCTTATCGGTCGTATCTTGCAGTACGGCTACCGTGGAGGTATTTCGACAAGCTGGAAGTCGCAGAATGAAAGCGACGCAAACTGTATCGCACACGCTTATGCCACTCAGATTTTGATTTGGGAAACGATTGTCGGCGAAAGAGACGCAAGCTTCAATCACGTTTCTACCGGTGGGTACAATGCTGTGCTTGAATGTGTAAGCTCTGCACACCCACTCCGCAGTAAAATCTTGTCGTACTACAACAGTATGGTAACAAGTGTTCAGAATCACACCAAAGTGCCGAGCTTCTGCACAAGGTCAAGCGGTTCTGCAAAGGTAAACGAGCTTGAATGGAACGGAAGCAAGTATGTTGCTACTCTCACCGATACAAACGGTGTGCTTGGCAATTACAACTTCTCGGCAAACATTGACGGGGTTTCTTTCTCTGTCAGCGGAAACAAATTGACTGTTTCGATGGAGAAAGCTCCGAGCAAGGAATTTACCATCACAGCCGCAAAAAAGAACGGTGTCCGCAGAGGTGTTGTCGTATGGTCTGACGGTATCCATCAGAACGGAAACGGCATTCAGGATGTGGTCACTTATGCTCAGGAGGTCAGCGACCCTGTCAGCGGCTTTGTCAAAATGAAGGTCAGCTATGGCTCTTGTCAGATTGTAAAGACAAGTGAGGACGGAAAGGTTGACGGCATTCAGTTTACCATAAGCGGTAACGGTGTCAATCAGACTGTAACAACCGCAAACGGCGGTAAATTCCAACTGGATAACCTTATGCCCGGTGTTTACACGGTAACAGAACAGTCTATCGACAAATATGTTCCGCAGGAGGTTCACAGAGTAACTGTTGTTGCCGGTCAGGTGTCAAAGGTCAATTTCAATAATGTTCTCAAAAGAGGTAATCTTCAGGTCATCAAATCTTCTGAGGATAACTTGGTTGAGGGCGTTACCTTCCATCTTTACGGCACATCTCTTTCCGGTATTGCTGTCGATGAGTATGCCGTGACAGATAAGAACGGTGTTGCTTCTTTTGATGATGTGCTTATCAGCGGCACTACCCCATACACCATTGAGGAAGTGGATACCGCAATCCGTTATGTTGTGCCTGCAAATCAGACCGCACCGATTAACTGGAAAGAAGTAACCACAAGAAACTTCACGAACATTCTCAAAAAGTTCAGCGTAACCGTAACAAAGAGCGACCGAGAGGAAGGCACACCGCAGGGCGACGCTACCCTTGCCGGAGCAGTTTACGGTATCTATAAAGGCGAAACCCTTGTGGACAAGTATGTGACGGATAAGAACGGGCAGTTTACCACAAAGGAATATGTCTGTGATAATGACTGGACAATCCGTGAAATCACGCCGTCCGAGGGTTATCTGCTCGACGGTACAATCCATAAGGTCGGTGCTGAACCGCAGCTTTATACGGTGGAACACAATCAGACAGCAAATGATGTTACCGAACAGGTTATGAAAGGTAATATCGCTATCATCAAGCATACCGATAATGGCGAAACTCAGATTGAAACACCTGAAAACGGTGCAACCTTTGAAATCTATCTCAAATCTTC
>CALGRR010000072.1 GCA_937880805.1 uncultured Clostridia bacterium | reverse complement strand
GATGGTGAACTCTGCGCCTGCCAAAAGTTCGCCGGTCAACTGATCCTTCTTGACGATCTGGATCTTGCCTTGGATGGGCTGATTGGTTGCTTGCAGCTTCGTGGTCTGCTCGGAAACGACAGTAGCATTCATCTCCACCAGATCATAAACATAGCCGGTGGGTTCACCTGCTTCCTTCACCAGATAACTGCCTTTGCGCAGGGCAGGAGACTTGGCAACGCCCTGTTCATTGGTGGTCATGGTGCCAGCCAGCCCCGTTCCGTATTCGTCGTTGTAGTAGATCTGGAACTCAACCCCGGCGATGGGATGGCCATCCAAGCTGTTTTTCTTGGTCAGCTGAATCCAGCCCTTTTCCGGTTCATTCTCCACATCAATCACATAGGTCTGTCCATTGGCATAGGCCTCGATAGTGGTGGAAAAATGGCTGTTCACATATCCGTCAGGAACACCGGTCTCTTCCACCTGATACTTGCCCCAGTCGAGCCAGCCGGTTTCTGCAACGCCGCTTGCATCCGTCGTGATGGTGAAAGTATCACCCACACCTGCGCCGCCAGCGGATGCGGGAGCAGAAAGCCGTGTGATGGTAAACACAACTCCCATCAAGGGTTCACTGGTCAGCTGGTCCGTCTTTCGGATCTTGATTTTGGCAGTGATCAGATCGTTGGAAAAGGTAGCAGAAGAAGTCTGCCCATTGGTTACCGTAACGTTTTGCGTGCTTTTCGTGCTGAGCTGATAACCCTGCGGAGGTGTTTTCTCCCGTACCGTATACGAGCCGGGAGGAACATCCTTGAAGGAAGCCACACCATTCGCGCCAGTGGTTGCAGTTTGCACAACAGTGTTGCTGCTTACCAGTTCAAACACAGCACCTTTGAGCAGAGCGCCGGTGGAGGCATCTTTCTTGGTAACATTCACAGAACCATAGGGAAGCTCAAAGGAGACTTTCAGTTTCTTCAGAGGGTAGGGATAGCCCGTCTGAGGAATCAGCACATTCTGGATGGCGACTTGTGCCACGCCAATCAGGAAGCAGGCCTCGTCATCCTCTGATGCCATGGACTCAACGGTAAAAGACAAGGTATTGCCGCTGGCAGTAATGGTGATGGTGTCACCGCTGTTCAGGTAGTAGTAGCTGGAATCGCTGCCACGGGTGTTGCCTGTAAGGGTTCCAGCAGACCGTGGGATTCGCATGTGGTCAGCATCAGTCGTCAGCTTCACCGTGCCAACCAGCTTACCATTTTCCATGGTGACACTTTTGTTGGAGGCAGTGATTGTGCCGGTTCGGCGGGAATACTCAATGGCGTTCTCCGCGAGCCAACGGGCATAGGTGAGATATTCTCCGGGAGCAGAATCCGCACGGAGGAAGAACTCGTCCATTTCCCAGTAATCCCGGACAAAATGAGCGCCCTCCAGCTGCTTGATGACTTCCCGGATGGCAAACTGTCCTGCGGCTCTTGTCCAGTTTTCGTTCTCCGGATCGTAGTTATCGAGAACCATGAACGGATAGGTATGCCGAAGTACCCAACCAAGGGCATGCATCGTTCTGTCACTGAACACAGTGCCGGAAAAGCCGGAAGTAGTCTTGTAGCTGTTCAGATCAGCAATGGTATAGGGGCCGGTCAGTTCTCGCTCGTTACCGGAGAGCATTTCACCCGGACCATTCAGACGATGCTCCAGACAGTACACAACCACACCATTGAGGTAATGCGGGGTTGCATAGATCGTGCCATGGGACGGGGATACAGCAATCTGAGGATAGCTGTCATCGCCAGAACTGCCATGCACATTGGTTTGTCCCACTGTGAAATACCCGATAGCACCGCTTGCAGGGCGCAGATTGAAGGTATATGCCCTGGGAGCCATCATCAGCAAGGGAGCTGCCGTGAGGGCTGCATCTTCGGTCAGTTCTTCTTCGGGGATCAATTCTGCATCTGTAGTAGCATTTTCTTCGTCTAGCAACTGATCATCCGGTACAGTCATTTCAGTGTCTGTAGGTTCTTCGGGCATTTCAGTTTCTACAGGAGCTACGGTTGCGGCTGGTTCCTCGTATTCCTGAGAAGGCTGTTCTACAAGCTGATACTGCTTCACCATAACGCCATGATCGAAGTAGTAATCACCGCTGACACCGACATAGTCTTCAAGCCATGCACCGTTTTCATCAAAGAGGTAATAAGTCCATGATCCGCTTTCACTAATCTGGGTTCGAGCAATACCGGTATTTACATAAATATTATTAAAATAGTATTTTTTACCGTTAATCTCATGCCAATGTGTATCAAATGTGGCGCCATTGATAAGCTCTCCTGCCCACCAATATGTTAAACCAACACCATCATGTTCCCATGAACCTTCAACAAGAACATGATTTTCGAAAGTATATGTGTGGCCGTCTATCTCAACAATGCCATCAACAACTTTTCCGCCGGCAAGCATATAATAGTCATTACCGTTAATGTTAAGCCAACCAACTTGTGCTTTGCCATTAATATAGCAATATGTATTGCCGCAATCATCACAAGTATGAATACCGTCAACAGTCTTATCGAAGCTATGACCGGTAGCAGGAACTATTGTACCCCAGTCAAGAACAGCGCCACATCCATTATGAGAGTCACACTCATGACCAAGATTTTCCTCTGTTACGCAAGCACAACCTACGCAGAATACTCTGCCTGTATATCCCGCTTCTGTGCAGGTAGCTGCCTTATCGGTAGCCTCTCCTGCGGTATGAAGATGCCAGCTGCTCTTGCCTTCAAAGTATACTTTGTTTGCTGCAGAGCATGACCACCATGTACCGATCTTCTGTTCAGTGTCTACCTGAATCTTCTCACCGGAGAAATTCTCGGAAGAACCGTCTGTAAATACCACCTCACCTGCAAGAGGATTTACTATAACATCAAAGTTTGATGTTACATATTCCTGCCAGCATTCATAGGGGTCATACATTCTGTTTCCGTTGAGGTCGTTGTCTCCGCCTGCAGGGGGATAATAACCGGGATAATCTTCTTCATTCCACTCCCATGTCTGTACGGGAACAGATGCGAGAATCTGCTCACCTGTTGCCTCTACATCACCTGTACGCTTGATGGTAAGGTAAAGAATATTTTCATGTGCTTTATCGGTTTCATAAGTAGTTGTGAAGCCATAAAGAGTTTCAATATGATCGGTAATCCATGTGTTAACATTGTTGAGGTCGAGAGTTACTGTAACCTCATCAATCTTTTCAGCATTATCTGCAACGATATCTACCCAATACTGTGAACCGGTAAATACCATATCTGTATCAACCTTGGGAACCACCTTAACGGCAGCATCGGCACCTTCACCCTGAACATTGATCTTTCTGATAACAGATGCATAGTTACCTGCATTGTCACAGATGGTGAACTTAATGGTATGTACTCCGTTTGTGAGAGCAGTGCTTTCAACAGAAACAATATTGCCGTTAAAGTTACACTTAACCTCGTTACCGTCAATATAAGCCTTTGCTGTAGAAGCATCAAGACCTGAAGCATTTATGCGCTCGGTGTTTTCTGCTACTGAAACGCTGAATCCGATATCATTGTAATTAGTAACAGTTGTTTCTTTACGCTGATTGTTAAGGTACTTGTCCTCGCTTGTTATAGGCTCAATATATGAAACTTCTCCGAATGCAGGAGCCTCTCTGTCGTCACAGGCTTCGGAATAATCTATGGTAAGATTATCAACATAGAACGCATCAGCACCCTTTACGCCAGGTGTGTTGATCCAGCTGTATTCACCGCTGGAACCACCGTTGAGCTGAGCAGTAAGCTCAATATTGAAACCGTTATATCTGTTTGTGTTATTTACATCTTCGAATGCAGGAGATTGATAAAGTGTGATAGAATCATACTCGCTCACATCGACAGAACAGTAATGCCATCCGGATTCTTCAAAATACAAAGAATCACCAAAGTTAATAGGATATGCATCAATGCTTACTTTTTCACCGTCTTTTGTTCCTTGAAGCATAAATCTGACTGCTGTACTTACTGCATCCTTGGGGAAATAAACCCAAGCACCGATAGAACTTACATTTTCATATGTAACTGTTTCGCCTGCCCACGCCAACTTTGCACCTGCCCAGTTAAGAGTAGCATAGGTATTGTTACTGTATACAGCACCTGCACCATTGCCGTCATGAACCATGCCGGTCTCTGCAGTAACTGCTTCACTTTCTACCACTATGTTATAGTGAGAAGTTGCCTCTGTTTTTGACCAGTTCTTTCTCTTCTGTACCTGTTCAACATACCAACTATCACCAAAGCCGTTTTCAAAGTCAAAGATGACCTCGGATGCCTTGCCGTAAACAACCTGCATTGTTGCGGTAACCGAAGTATTATGAACAAGCGCCGCTGTTATTGAACCTCCTGTTACAGAAGAATCTTCTGTGGCTAAGAGTTCAAAACCATTGATTGTGCCCATATCTGAAGAGCTGAGTTCTAACGCAAAGTCTGAGTCTTTGGTAACAACATCAAAAACGCCATACTTAGCAGAGATTGAGAAGGTCGATGACTTACCGTTAGGAACAGTCAAAGTAGACTGGCTAAACATAATGGTATCGGGGATAACAATGTTGATCTCACAAGCGCCCACAACCTTGTCATTGTATACTATCTGCGCACTTACAGTACCTGTAGTACCGTTGGATGTAAACAAACCGTTCTGGTCGATAGTACCGAAGGATGCATCAGAAAGCTGCCATACTGCATCTGCAGGAATTTCAGCCATACCGCCGGCAATATCAGCACCTTTAGCATTAAACTTTACAGTGCTGTAAGGAGTGTAATACTGGCTCTCTGCCTCTACACTGGCACGAACAAAGGTACCATCAGAGGGAGCCGTAGAAATAAACAGAATACCCTGTGTAGTAGGACGAAGTCCGCCGTCAGAGGGAGAGTTATTTACCTTAAGCTCCTCACCGGGACGCTGGGACAAGAAAGTAGAAGATCCGCCGCCGTCACAGTTAACTGCGTAAGAACAACCAAGATCAAGCATAACCTCTGCAAGCTCGTACATAGACATACCTGTTGAGAACGGAGCCTGACGTCCGTCGTTCTCCATGATAACTACCGTACCGTCTGCCTTGATACCGACTACGGAACGAGGTGCAGCATCACTGTGATTTGCTGAACTGAGATTTACTCCATCTTTTACAATAAAGCCGCTGGATGCAGGAACAACTTGTTCTTCCCATCCGTCAAGATCAGCCGAAGAACGAATCTGAACCATCTCAACCTTAGGAATATCTGCCGGTCTTGCATTTCCGCTTGCATCATAATCCTTGTTAATAACAAGAACTGTAGGGAAGCCTTCACAACCATCCCACAAAACTTTGCCGTCAAGCATCAAAAAGCCAAGAGGCTTTCCTACCTGATCTGCAGGATATCCGCTGTACCAGGAAAGGCAGGTGTTCATAGCACCTACAACATTCCAACCCCAGTTATCCTCTACCCATGATGCCTGAATATCCATGGTAGCTGTCTGATACTTTGAGGTATTCATCTCAGCGTAGCTTCCTATAACCTTGGTATATTCGCTGTTCATATCAGCTTCCATAATATGGAGAACCTGACGGCGAGAGCCCGAATCATTGTTCAGAACGATTTCAGATTCAGTAATACCAGGAGCAATATCCCAATCTTTTTTCGAAATAAGATTGTAATAATTGTCAGTACTGATAGTACTGTTGATTGTGTAATCATTCGCTGCTAATGCTGTAAAAGGCAGGGTCGCAAAAACGCCCATTACCATAACAAAAGCAAGAAAGAACGATACACTTCTTTTCATTGTTTGTTTCAAGATTAAAACTCCCTTCTTTTTTCTTCGACAAATAAATTTTCAACTAATCAGTCGAAGTGATTTGCATTTCACTAACCAAAAATACTTACTGTTGCTCCACTCCTCTCTTATCGCTGTATATTACAGACATAAATAATTGTATACATTATTATGACTATAATTGATATGCAGTATAATTATGATGGGTTTTCTGCTTTTCCGGAGGCGGATCTTTTTCATAATCTCCATATAGGCTGCGTAAATACACATCAAAACCTATTGGAGCTGGAAATTTCTCACCTTCAAACTCAACTTCAACCGTATCGGAGAAGACTTCTGCCGGAATTATTTCGCGTTTGCCGTAAATGGGCCAAGATTTACAGCCTAAACAATTATTTAATCTTCCCCCTTTATAACACGCCTTAATGACCTTTTTGATAAAATATTCACTTCCGAACATTTTACAAAAAAACATTACAATTCCCTTAATAAAACGTTTGATAGGGTTTACGGAGTCCGGATTTTTGAGCTTTGTCAAGACAAGACACATCATATTCTTGCGAATATGTCTCACCTCTTGCTTTGCTTTTTCATAATTATCATTCCAAGCATCCAAAGGAAAAAGGTCAATATCTACGCCAAGTTCAACACCGTTATTATATCCATGTTCAACCTTTCGCGTAGACATATCACATAATTTTGCATAGGGATATCGATACTCTTGATTTTTTTCATACGCAAAAAGCTGATATCTGTCGTTATCTTTAAACAATGAAATCATTCTGTTGTAATCTTCTCGAGGAATTAATAAATCCACATCATCATCCCATGGAATGAACTTCTGATATTTTACTGCTCCGAGTAGAGTGCCGTGCGACATATAATAAGTAATGTTATTATCTTTGCAGAACGAATCGAACATCTTAAGTATGTTAAATTCGATATCTTTAAGTTCTTGGAGCGTTAATTCTTTCATAAAGTGCTAAATACTCCTTAAATCTCTCGTTTTTATCAAATTCCTTTGCTTTGTTTATGCACGCTTCTTTTGTATAGGGCTTTTGCGTGCATATACGAATGATTTCTTTTTCAAGCACATCAACATCGTCGCAATCAACAACAAATCCGCATGTTTCATCAAGCATTTCCGGACTTCCCCCTGTACGGAATGTTAAAACAGGTGTACCGCATGCAAGCGATTCCATATTCACCGTGGGATAGTTCTCTTCCCTTGTGGGATTCACAAACACATCCGCGGAGGAATAAATTTCTGCAAGCTCCTGTTGGTTATGTGTGCGATGGATGGATATTATTTCTTTAGATAACTGTTTGTCTGTATTGTCATTTGTACCCACAAGTACAATTCGGTAGTCATCGGACAACCTCTGTGACAATTCAATGAACACATCAAGACCTTTTCGCAACTCCCAATCTAAAGCTACCCCAAGAATTATCTTTTTGTTTTCAAGAGCGTATTTTTTCCTGAAATCGCTTTCAATACATCTGAAAGCACTAATATCTATTCCATTGTTTATTACATCTACAGGATAGTCACGCAAAAACGATTGCTTTACTAACTCCGCAAGCCACCGCGAAGGCGTAACAACGGTCAAATCAAGACCTTCTAACAAATGCTTTTTCTTTTCAAAAAGCTTACTGCTTTTATCAAGAATCCATGAATGTTCTCGGATTTTAACGCATTGGACACACTGAGTTTGCCACTTGTTGCATTCCACAGTATCAAAGTACGTGCAATATCCGGTAAATGCCCAACAGTCATGAAACGTCCATATCAACTTGGTTTTCTTTCTCTTAAAATATGTAAATAACATTTCAAGGTTACAGTCATGACCGTGAATATTATGAAGGTGAACAATATCGGGTTTTATCCGTTCAAGCTCATCAATTATTCTTCGGGTTGCTTTTTTTGAGTTAAAACCATAGTTGCCAAGAATTCTGGATTTCAACGCTTGCATTTTTATATAATTATCGTCAGAACATTTTATACCATATTTATAACCATTACTCTTGCTGCTGTATAGGATATAGTTTTCTATGTTTTTTTCTGCAAGCACTTCACTGATACCAACACATATTTTTCCCGTGCTTCCTATGCCGCAAGTTGCGTTGATTTGAACAATTTTCATTAAACACTCTCCCAAAAGAAATGATACGGAAAGACATTCAGGTCACCGGCAACATATGCATTAATAAAGAAATATATTGAAAAGAATATAACCATTACGTGTCTTCCGACAACCGCAACCTGTTTCCAACGCTCGCTTCTAGATTCAACAGTTTTGGGTAAAAGCAAAGGAATGAAGATAATGTAATAATAATTCATACGCATCGCAATTGTATGTAACGGAGCAAACATTTGTAAAGCAAGCGAAAGTAACAAAAAATTTCTTAAGCCGATTGTTTCCGTATCAAGGAGCGATTCATCGGGAACCAGAAACGCAAAAACAGCAAAGGCAGCAAACAAAATTATCATCGTATACGCACCTGTTTGCGATATGCTTGCATCATAATTGGTAAATCTTTCAAGAATTAAAGCCAAAACTGAAAATATCTGTCTGTTGAACGCAAACGTAATTGCTAAAATAGGAACAACCACAATTAACCATTTTTTTGTTATTCTCGCATAATAAAGCGGATACATAAATATCAGCATAAATGCACTTATGTGAAAAGTCATTGCAACAAGCACGGCAATTATAAACGGAATCAACTTTTTGTTGCGTGTAAATTCATAAGCAATAAAGCCTATGCCAACAGCCAACATCTGACGGATTCCTGAAAACATCATAACAAACGTTGACATTATACAAAAAAGTACAATCGTTAGCGACGGGTCTACACACAATCTTTTGTATGTAGGATATATCATTAAACTGATTATAATCGCGGCAATAGCTAAAAATGCCTGTGGTTCTTCTGTAAATACAGATACTATTTTATTGAAATATGAAAATCCGAATTCAAGTGATTCTTTTCCGACATCACGCCAATCCATCCCAGAATAATTGTTGAAGAAATAAATATAATTCCGTGTATCATTTCCGACACTTTCATGACGAAGCATAACCAATAAAGTAATCAACGCAAAGAACACAAATAATGCTCTTTTGTTTTTATTTTCGAAATTAATGTGTTTTTTTTCTATCACTATGTGCTGTATCAGCATTGGGACAAAAAGTAAAATATAAAATACTGTCATAAATTTATCCGTTCTTTATTAGTTTTTCTTTTGGTAGATCCTTCATAATGATAAACAATCACAAAAGCCTATATTATAGAAACCTTAAGACAAATATACTTCATGTTTTTATCTTCAAATACAGTATTTTTGCCAAATTTCTAACAAACGCACAACATTTGTATAATTCTTTGGCAAAATATTTTTTTATATGCATAGATTCAATATGTTCGAATGCACGCTCTCCGTCTACGTTTCTCGTTTTCAGATAAGCATTTCTGCCAAAACGAAAAAACAAATCCTCTTCTTCAGGATAGTTTTCGATCAACCAATCCAAACTTCGTTGCCAAAACATATCCTGCTCAGGATTATGGTACGAATACCCGATACTTTTGGATACTTGCTTTGCATGAACGCGACCTTTAACCAACGGTTCGGGAATATAATGCACTTTATAATTTTCTGCATATAACCTGAACCAAAGATCCAAATCGTTTAGTAGCCGAAGGTGTTCGTCAAAGCAACCGATAACATCAAAAGCTTCTTTATGGACAAGACAGGAACATCCGTGAAAATTATATACGGTTGGTTCTGCTATCAAATAACCATTGTGAGGAAAAGAATTTACCTTATCCGCAAGTTTTCTTGATTTATTTATATCACAAGCACGAATCATATTTCCATCCGCATCTATCAATTCCGATGCAGAAAAGAAAATATGCTTTGTTAGTTCATCGGCGTTAATATTTAATGATGCTATAAATTCAACTTGTTTTTCAAGCTTTTCCGGCACATACAAATCATCATGGCTGAGCCAGGAAAACCACTCACCTGTCATATTGGCAATCCCCATATTCAATGCCGATGATGATCCTCCGTTATCTTTTTCGAAATAGCGAATTTTGTCGCCATAAGACAACGCAACTGTGCGAGTAGCACCATCATCTTTCGAACCATCGTTAACGACGATAATTTCTACATTCGGATATGTTTGTGCCAACGCCGAATCAATAGCTTGTGCAAGATAGTTTGAAGCATTATATGCCGGGATAACAATTGAAACTTTCGGATTATAAATCATATTTGGTTATTCAGCTTTCGTATATATATTTTATTTCTTTGATTATTGCATTAACTGAATACTTGAGGACATTCTTCTTATTAAAATCCCCCATTTTTTTCAAATCACTCTTCAGCACTTTTATCAATGAGTTCAGACAATCCTCATCACTGTGCGGGTCAAATAAATATCCGCCATTTTCACAAATCAAATCAGTGTTACCTCTAATGCAGCTGCACACAACAGGCAATCCGCACGCCATAACTTCAATCAAAGATACAGCTAATCCCTCTCTTAATGACGGGAAGCAAAACACATCTGCCGAGTGATTAAGCTCCGGTATATCATTTCTGTATCCAAGCAAATGTACCTGCTCTGCCACACCGAGATTATTGGCTAATTCAAGCAAATAATCACGTTTATCACCAACACCCGCTATAGCATAATGAGCCTTCGGATTGTTCAATTTTGCTAAAGCTTTTATAATAATCTGATGATTTTTATTATCATTAAGTTCACCAACAGAGAGCAGTAAAAAAGCATCTTCAGGCACTCCGATCTCTCGTCTTTTGGCAGCTCTATCTACCTCAACATTTTCAAATCTTGACAGATCAATGCCAACGCCGGGCACATAATGAACTTCCTTAGCCTTGAATTTACTTTTTGCCACTTCATAATCTTCTTTATTGATCGTGATAAGCTTATCAGTAAATCGGGAGCAAAACTTTTCAACAGGATAATAAATCATCCAATTAAGTTTAGGTGCTCCCTTATAGAAGTGGAAACCGTGGGCAGTGTAAAACACATTCAGTCCGTTTTTCTTCCGGAACTTTCTGCAAGCCAAACGGGTAATTACGGATGCATTCGGGGTGTGACAATGAACTATATCATAATTACCTTTTTCAATAACCTTTTTCAGCTGACCGTATGCCTTAATGTTATCTTTGGACAATGGAGAACGCGAAAAATCAATCTGATAAAAATTGCATCCAAGTTTATCATATAACTTATCAAGTGCTAAATCATTAAAATTGCATGCAATATCTACATTATGTCCTTCACGAACAAGCATTTCAATATGCGGTTTAAAAAAACTATTCATCGTAAGCGAAATAGTTGTTACATACAGAACTCTCATTTAATCTTCCTCACGGGAATTCCCGCATATGTTCCAACATCTTTTATATCTCTCACTACCACCGCACCGGCACCAATAAAGCAATCTGAACAAATTGCTATATTATTGCTTACCGTTGCACCGATTCCTATATGTGTCTGCTCGCCGACGGCTACAGTCCCGCCAAGCTTTACACCCGGTGATATATGCACATAATCTTTAAGTAAATTATCATGTTCAACAACTGCACTTGAATTGATAATACAATGTTCTCCGACTGTTGCACAAGCATTGACAACAGCTCCCGCCATAACTACCGTGCCTTTGCCGATTGATGCATTCACAGCAATCTGAGCCGACGGATGAATGAGTGTTATCCAATTCACATCATATTTTTCCGCAATCATTTTTCTTGTTGTGTTATTTCCGATACCGATAACAAAATCCGTGTTTCCGTCATTAAATTTTTCAATATCAGCACAAGTTCCCGTAACCGAAAATCCCATACACTCGCCTGTTGAGTTATCATCAACAAAGAAAATGTCTGTATAACCGTTTTTTATTGCATTGTCTGCAATCACTTTTCCGTGACCGCCCGCACCGACAATAATCAATCTATTCAAGAATCGCCATCTCCGCTTCACTACCCATAAATTCTTCCATTGTAACAGATGTATCTGAAGTGATACCCTCACGCTTGAATACTTTACCTACGGTCATAAATATAATTTTCCAGTCACCGATAAAAGTGATGTTATCTACATACTGAACATCATATTCAAAACGTTTTTCCCAACTGATTGCATTTCTGCCATTGACCTGAGCAAGACCTGTTATACCCGGACGCACCTCAAGTCTTCGTGCTTGTTGCTCATTGTATAGGTTATTATATTTAGTGTATAAACTCCGTGGTCCTACCAAAGCGATTTCACAACGAATTACGTTCCAGAGCGAAGGAAGCTCATCCAATGAAGTGCTGCGTAAAACTTTGCCGAATTTTCCAAGACGCTGCTCATCAGGAAGAAGAACATTATCGGCATCACGTTCATCGGACATCGAACGGAATTTATATATATAATATGGCTTACCGTTTTTTCCTGCACGCTCTTGTCTGAATATCACAGGTGAACCAAGCTTCGTACGAACAAGAACAGCCACAACAAGCAGAACGGGGCTGAGTAAAATCAACGCAATTGCAGCAATAAATACATCCTGCGGAACCTTTATGTACTTTTCATAAAACCCTTTCTGCTGCATTTTTGCCATATGCACCTCACTCAAAACAACTTCTGATAATCTGAATAATCTTATCCTGCTCCTCTGCAGTCATTTTAATGTCGCTGGGCAAGCAGAGTCCTCTTTGGAAAATATCCGCTCCGACATCAAACCCCTCTCTTGTCACAAATTTATTTGATCTGTAAAGAGGCTGCATATGCATGGGCTTCCATATCGGTCTGCTTTGAACATTATATTTTTCGAGGGTTTCAAAAATCTCATCCGGACAAGATTTGCCCGGCTCGCTATTATAATCAGTAGTGTTGTCACTTCTGACCTGCTTGCACATTGCTTCTTTGTTAATGAGCATACAAGAGAGCCAGAAATTAGGTTCCATTATATCTGAATCATATGGATTCATCGTTACGGGCAAATCCTTAAACCCGTTTTTATATCTTTCATAAATCGCCTTTTTCTTTGCGATATGTTCTTCGAGATAAGGAAGCTGACCGCGAACAACACCTGCTACGATATTGCTCATACGGTAGTTATATCCAACTTCTTCATGCTGATACCAAGGTGCACGTTCTCGGCTTTGTGTTGACCACTTGCGAGCTTTATTTGCTGCAGCAGAATCATCGGTCAAAAGCATACCGCCCGCAGAGCCCGTAATAATCTTATTACCGTTAAAAGAGATAACATTATATGCACCAAACGTTCCTGTCTGTCTGCCTTTATAGGTCGCACCGAACGATTCGGCGGCATCCTCAATTATAACTGCACCGTGCTTTTCTGCAATGGCACGAATTTCATCATACTTTGCAGGTGTTCCGTAAAGGTTTACAACCATAATCACCTTTGTATCAGGATAAAGTTCAAATGCGTTTTCCAATGCAGCGGGATCCATATTCCATGTGTCATATTCAGTATCAATAAATACCGGTACGGCTTTTTCATAAACAATGGCGTTCACAGATGCATAAAAGGTCATATCAGTGCAAAACACCGTATCTTCTGCTTTTACACCCGCAAGCTTTATTGCAAGGTGAAGTGCAGCGGTTCCGTTAGTTAACGCCACAGCATATTTACAGCCGGCTTTTTCACACACCTGACGCTCGATCTCAACAAGATTTGACCCTTCCGTCGTTATCCAGTTGGTATCAAATGCTTCTGTGATGTATTTCATTTCATCACAATGCATCGTCGGGGATGCAAGCCATATTTTATTCTTAAATGCTTCAAAATTCATAATATTCTTCCTCAGTCAATCACGGACACATGTCAGACCGCCAAACAAACTAAATTTATCTTTAATTATTAATTACATTATTAGTTGTATAATAGATTTTCACAGCAATTCTCCCCGCCTACATATGTTTAGATGCGGGCGGGGCGCTGTAGTCAATAATTACTATTTGAAAAAATCAATCATTCAATTCATAGAACAGCTTTATAACTGTTTCTTCAATCGAATCCTTATCGGGATAGAATTCCATATGCTTATCGCCGCGAACGGTGTTTCCTTCAAGCTCACAGATTTCGACGAACTGATAATCTGCAATCTTTTCAGCAACATACTGAAGTCCGTTTCCGGAATAGTCTGAAACAATATAATCGGCAAGCTTTACGCCGACATCAACAGCAAAATTCTCATTGCTGTTCATACATTCAACAGATTTCTTATAAAGAGCCTCAATATACTGACGCTGACGCACCATTCTTCTCTGGTTCGTGCTATCATCAAGACCGTAACGCGAACGGACATAGTTAAGAGCATGATTGCCAAGAAGCTTTACGGTTTGACCTTTCACAAGTGTATCGTCAATCCCGGTAAAATCATCAAGCACCGTAACCTCAACACCGCCTATATAATCGTTGTATATCGACACCGCATCCATTTTTACGGATACATAATGATCGATGTTAACATTCATAAGCATTTTTGAAACGGCATTAGCAACATTACGGCAACTTACTTCACGACCGTTGCCGTAGGTATGGGCTAAAGCGATTTGCTTCTCAACCGTTCCGACCTTATCGCCCGCTACACCGAGAATAGCCATTTCAGCTATTGTATCTCTGTTTATATGAAGAGCTGTGCAGCTTGAATCATTATGGTCAATCACAAGAAGCATCAGAAAGTCTGCCTGCTTATCGTTATTATATGATTCAATATCAGTTGTTTCAAACTTATCAAGGCCAAGAATGAGAATAGTTTCAACATTCTCTTTAAGTTCATACTCGTTGCCTTTATATTTAAGATTTGAGCTTACTGTTTCCGAGCCAAAATTTGTAAGCCGGCTCTGGTTATTCTCCCATATTCTCACAAGAAAGAGTAGCGAAGAAACAAGAAGTATTGCGGCAAAAAAAACTGCCGCATACTTCAGATTTTTCTGTCTTCTTTCTTTTGAAGTATAATGCTTACTCATACTTCCTGCTTCTTGCTCTTCTTGATGTTGAGAAGAACAACAACAAGAGAAACTGCTGAAACAAACATTGCGATTGCGGGAATTAAGAGAGCTTCACCTGTGTTGGGCAGATCATCTCCCGAAACATCAACAACAACTGCAAATGGTGAGAAATCGCGTGCCAAGAATTCGATTGCATTCTCGTCAGCATAAACAATTACTTCAGGAACGACTTCCCAACTGCCCTGCTTATCTCTGTGAAGAAGAGCTACAAAATTGTTGATTGTTTCTGATGCAAGCGTAACTCTGATTGAACCGCAATACTCATGATCATAGCCGGTATGATACGCAGTAACATCAAATAAATCACTGACTGCAAGATTTTCAACGGGAATACCCTTTTCAGCTGCAACTATCTCAAGTGCTTCACAAAGATCGGTAAGGTCTTCGCTTGCTGCAATTTCAGCATATGCCTCGTTCATATCTTCCTCTCTCTCCTCATCGAGAGTATCTCGCTCAGAATAAGGAGTTACAACAATTCGGGGTTCGCACGAGTCTTCACCATAAACAACTTCAATGATTACGGGTGCGGGATTAGCTGAGGGACTGGAAACAAAACCGCCCTGTGCAAACGCCATAACGCCCGCCGAAACAACCATAATAACTGCAAAAACAACTATTAAAACCTTTTTCATAATAAATTCATCCTTTCAGAATTTAAATTTTAATTTCAAAAAATTCATCTATATAATCATCAAAGCCGGATTTAAAATCTTTTCCAAGCTTTTTTTCTGCAATACTTAACGCTTTTCCAATATTCGGAGCTCTGTCATTCATATTATGGCAATCTGAGCCTAAAAAGTTAATGATGCCTTTTTTTAAAAGCTTTATCGCTTTGTGTCTTGTAAAAAAATCATTGATATAGCTTGAATTGAGCTGCATAAGAATTCCGTTGTCTGCAAGTCTGTACCATACATCAGGCTTCTGAATTTTCAGATATCTGTCAATATGAGCAAGCACAAGAGTTACTTTTCCGTCAGAAGAAATATCAACAAGCTCTCTGAGTGTGTATTCAGTCCACTTTGTAAACGGCATTTCGAGAAGCAAAAGCTTCGTTCCCTGAACGCATAAGGATTTTAAGTCGGATAATCGTCTTATACCGTCATAGTATCTGACCTCTGCACCTTGAATTATTGTTGGCTTTCCGGGTAATCCGGCATTCATCAATTCATTATACGCTTTTTGTCTTCTGACAAGAAATTCACTTACAGATTCATCATTAGCGTAAAAATGCGGAGTTGCAACAATTCTGTCAATCCCCTGCTCTGCTAACGCATTAATCATCAAAATACTCTCATCAACACTTTGGCTACCGTCATCTACTTCAGGAAGGATATGCGAATGAAAATCTGTCATACACTCACCTTCTTATTTTTTTGAAGCGCTGTCTTTATAATAATATTTATAATATTTATAGTATCTTTTATAGCGGTATTTGCTGTAGGAACCGTTTCCCCTCTTATCTTCGTTGATTACACAGCCGAGAACATTTACATCTGAAAGCTTAAGCTGTCTGAAACAGGTTTCAAGCTCCTTCTTTTCTGTATAATCCTCTCTGATAACCACAATCATTCCACTTATATATTTTGATATTGCAAGAGCATCGGAAACAAGATTAACGGGCGGAAGGTCAATTACGATGCAATCAAAATTCTCCGAAAGAACACTAATGACATTCTTCATTCTCACTGAACCGAGAAGCTCGGAAGGGTTAGGAGGCAATGCACCCGAAGGCATAATATACCAATTTGGATGATCCGGGTACTTAAAGCTGCCCATCTGCACGGAATTTGCTCCCCTCAACAAATCAGTAAGTCCGTAATCATTCTCAATTCCCATCTTTTTTGCAATACTGGGGATTCTCATATCGCCGTCAATAAGCAAAACCTTTTTTCCGCTTTCTGCCAATACATAGGAAAGGTTAACTGCTGTTGTGCTCTTGCCTTCACCTCTCATAGCACTTGTTACGCCGATTATTGAACACTTCTCATCCTGAGGAAGAGTAAACGAAAGGTTTGTTCTGAGCAGCTTATACTGCTCAACAGCGGTAAATTCAAGATTCTTATGTAATGTTTTCTTATTCTCATTGCCCGAGAAGAAATTACTTTTACTTTTTCTCATATCAGTTCATCTGCTTTCACTTTTTATAGCTGTTATAATAAGAATACTTCTTTGTTCCGGTATTAATCAAATCGGGTATCTTTGCAAGAATCGGATAACCATAGTTATTAAGAACATATTCTTCGTCGTGAATTGTGTTATCAAACAACGCAAAAACAACAAGCACGGCGAGCGATAAAAACGCTCCGATCAAAAATCCGATTGCCGTGAACTTTGTTATGTTCGGAGCAACCTTCTTGTTGATTGCGATTGCAGAGTCAACAACCTCCATTGAACTGCCTTCTACAATTTCAGATACTCTCTGAGGAAGAATTTTTGCTATTCCGTTTGCAATATTTTTTGCTTCGTTAGGGTCGGTACTTGTCACGGTAACTTTCATAATCTCTGTTTCATTAACAGGAGAAGCTTCAATCATTTCATAAAGATCTTCCCAATCATATGATACGCCGGTCGCTTCAATAACCTTTTCAAGAGTTGTGCGGTTTTTCAAAAGAACCGTATATGTTTTTACAAGACTCTGTGCTGCACTGATTTCTGATGAGCTGATGCTGAACCCCAGATCACCAACGGTAAACGAGCTGTTGTTAACATAAAGCATAATTGAAGACGAATAGGTGGGTGTTATTGCAAAGGCTGCGATTGAAAAAGCTATTGCCGCACATAAAATACTGCAGATAACAATGATCCATGCTTTGGGCAATACACTTTTGACTATATGAACAAGGTCTATTACATAGTAATCCTTTGCGTTAGAATTAATATTTTTGTTTTCCATTTTTGCTTAAATCTCTCCTTGACACCATTCAGGCAATTATACAGATATAATTATAATAAATATAATAAATAAAGTCAATAATTTTTAACAAATTTCTAAAAGTTTGTTTACGTTTATATTAAAAGTGTGAAAATACTCCTTATTTTGTATCGGATTCAGACACCGTTCTGTTTATTACCGAGCTGATAGAATGCTACTGCGGAGGCGGCGGCAACATTCAGCGAATCAACACCGTGATACATCGGTATTTTAACAGTATAATCGCAATCTTCTATAGTTTTATCGGAAAGTCCGTCGCCCTCTGTTCCCATAACAACAGCAAGCTTTTTTTCAGCCGCAAGTCTTGGGTCATTTACGGAAAGAGAATTTTCCTTAAGTGCCATAGCAACCGTTTTAAACCCGAGAGCCTTTATTTCATCAAGACTGTTGTCGGATAAAAAGGTCCAGTCAATCTGAAACACGGTGCCCATACTGACTCTTGCCGCACGTCTGTAGAGAGGGTCGGAGCATCCGGGAGTCAGGAGTACCGCATCCATTCCAAGTGCCGCAGCCGAACGGATTACGGCACCCACATTAGTTGGGTTCATAACCTTATCCAATATAACTATTCTTCTTTTGTTTTCGCAGATTTCTCTGACATCGGGCAGAGGTTTCCGTTTCATAGCACACAGCATACCTCTCGTAAGCTTGAAGCCAGTCAGCTGAGTCAGAATATCAAATTCCGCACAAAAGACGGGAACATCTTTAATTCTTTCAATAATCCGCTTGCCTTCGCCCTCAATATGCCTTTTTTCCATAAGACACGAAATCGGTTCATAACCCGCATCAAGAGCACGCTCGATAACCTTCGGGCTTTCTGCTATAAACAAGCCTTTTTCTGGAAACTCTCTGTTTAACAGCTGAACCTCACTTAACCGTGCATATACATCCAGCTCGGGTGCAAGAAAATCTGTTATTTCCGTAATTTTATTCATAATATTCTCCATTTTGTTGATATGAATATTGTAGCCGTATAATCTTTGAGTGTCAATTATTTGCATAAAGTTTTTTGTTATTTGACTTTACCGGAATATTTATTTATAATATTGTTCAGTCCCGATTTTGATTTTCGGAAGGTGATAATGTGATTAATGAAAAACTCAGCAAAAAGAATTGGTTTATTATCACTCTGTTCTGCTTTATGGGCGGTATAGCCTGGAACACAGAGAATATGTATTTCAACACGTTTATTACAAACGAAATATATGCCGATGTTTCGCAGGCGGCTATTCTCGGTTCTATGGAAGCAACAACTGCGGTAGCCCGTATGGTTGCACTCTCCGCTATTGCGGCGGTGCTTACCACTTTTGTAATGGGTGCATTGAGCGATAAGCTGAAAAACCGCAAGATGTTCATTTCTGTCGGTTATATTCTCTGGGGTATTGTTACGGCAATGTTCGGCTTCATCACGAAGGATAATGTTGCAAATCTTTTTAATCTTACCGATGAGGCGAAAATCCTCGGCACAACGGTGTGGTTTGTTATTCTGATGGATATTGTTATGACCTTTATGGGTTCAACAAGTAACGATGCGGCATTTCAGGCTTGGGTAACGGATATTACCGTGCCGAAGCAAAGACCGATTGTTGAAACGGTTTTATCCGTTGTGGGCACAGTATCTTCGCTTGCGGTAACGGGAGTTGGCAGCTTTGCTCAGGCAGGCACCATTACATACAAGCTTTTCTTTATAGTTTTAGGTCTTGTTGTTACCTTGTGCGGCGTGATTGGTCTGTTTCTTATCAAAGACCCTCCCCGCACCGTGCAGAGAAATGATAATTCATCCTATTTATCAACACTTCTCTATGGTTTCAGACCTTCTGTTATAAAAGAGAATTCAAGACTCTATCTCGCTCTTGCATCATTCTGCTTTGCGATAATTGCGTTTCAGGTTTTCTATCCTTATCTTCTTACATATATTCAATATGTTGTTATTCCCGATAACGGCGGAGTTAATAATCTTCTGAAGCCTTCTGTTATTATCACTGCAGTGATTGTTGCAATTATCCTGCTTGCCTGCATTGTATTGCTTTTAAAGCTCTCAACAAAGAAAAGAGGCTTTTGCCTTGTGATAGGTGTTACCGTTCTGACTCTGGGATTCCTCCTTCTCTCAACAAGCACAAACATTTATGTTATTCTTATAAGCATTCTGCCCGTTGTTCTCGGCAACGCTCTTGTTAACATTCTGTTCGGTGCTGCCGTCAAGGATTTCATCCCTGAAGGCAAAGCAGGACTTTTCCAGGGTATCAGAATGATATTCGCCGTTTTACTTCCTATGGTTATAGGTCCCGTTATCGGTGATAAAGCGTGCCAGAATGCTGCACAGACAATTCTGAACGAAGCCAACGCAGAGGTAATCGTGCCTGCAAAGGATATGTTCTTATGGGCTGCCATAGTATGTGTTTTTGCATTTATTCCTCTCTATTTTCTTAACAAAAAGGGTGCACATACAGAAGAAGCCAAAACAGATAAAACAGAAAAAGTTTCCTGAGGTAACAGTATGAACAAGTGGAATTTCTATACATCAAAGGAACTTAAACCCGAAGGCTGGCTTCGCCGTCAGCTTGAAATTCAGGCGGAAGGCTTAAGCGGCAATCTTCACAAGATATGGCCTGATATTCGTGACAGTGCGTGGATCGGCGGCAACCGTGAAGGCTGGGAAAGAGTGCCCTATTGGCTCGACGGCTTTATTCCCCTTGCATATCTTCTTGAAAATGAAGAGCTGATTGCAACAGCAAAAAAATATATTGACGCCATTGTTTCCTCGCAGGAGGAAGACGGCTGGATTTGCCCTTGCGAAAAGGAAAGAATAGCAAAATACGATACCTGGGCTGTGCAGCTTATCTGCAAAACGCTTAAGGTTTATTATGACTGTTCGGGCGATGAACGAATTCCCAAGGTCATTTATAAGGTTCTCAGAAACTACTATAACCTTCTTAAAAGCGGCGAAATCAAGCTTTTCAAGTGGGCAAAATTCAGATGGTTTGAAACGTTCATTTCTCTCAACTTCATTTATGAAAAATATAGTGAGGAATGGATAAAAGACCTTGCAAAAATCATTAAAGAGCAGGGCTTTGACTATAACACCGCAACCGAATCGTGGAAAAAGACAAGCCATAATTGGCTGAGAAAAACTCATATCGTTAACATAACAATGATGCTTAAAAGCGAAGCGGTATCTTATGAATTGCTCGGTGAAGAATACACCGACAATGCCGAAAAGCTCCGTAAAATTCTTGATAAATACAACGGAACTGCATTTGAAGGCTTTACGGGTGACGAGGTGCTTTCGGGACTTGACCCCACAAGGGGCACAGAGTGCTGTGCCGTTGTTGAGCAGATGTTTTCATACGAGGAGATTTTTGCTCATATGGGCGATAACAAATGGGCAGAACGCCTTGAAATGCTTGCATTCAACGCACTTCCGGCTACATTAAGCGAGGATATGTGGACTCATCAATATGTTCAGCAGGTGAACCAGACTGCCTGCCAAAAAACAATGATTATGGCTCCGTGGAGCACAAACGGACCTTATGCACACACATTCGGGCTTGAACCGAATTTCGGCTGCTGCACGGCAAATTTCAGCCAGGGCTGGCCTAAATTTGCTCTTTCTGCATTTATGCACAGCGAAAAAAAGATAATAAACTCGGTTATGCTGCCGTCTGTTCTTAATGCTGACGGAGTTACTATCAGGCTTGAAACCGACTATCCTTTCAACAATAAGATGCACTATTATATAGATGCTCAAAGGGATTTTGACTTTGTAGTCCGCATCCCCTCTTTTGCAAAAAATCTGAAGGTTAACGGTAAGAATGCAGAAACCAAAGACCTTGAATTTGCAATAAGCAACGGTAAAACGGAAATTGAAATTGAATTTACGGCAACACCGTATTTCAAAGAAAGACCTAATAAGCTTTATGCCTTGCAGATGGGTTCATTGCTTTTCTCCGTTCCCATTGCATATGAAAAGAAAATGCGTGAATACACCAAAAAGGGAGTTGAACGCAGATTCCCGTATTGTGATTATCAGTTCATTCCAACAACGCACTGGAATTACGGATATACCGATTCGGATTTTGAAATAATTCACAATGAAATCAGCGATATTCCGTTTTCGCAGGCCAACCCGCCCGTATCAATCAAAGCAAATATGCAGCAGCTTGACTGGGGGCTTAAATTCCCCTACAGAAGCATTGCAAGAAAAACTCCGAAATCAAGAAAACCGATTTCCGAAGTGCAGAAAATTGAGCTCTGCCCGTACGGCTGTGCAAAACTGCGTATGACCGAAATGCCGATGATTGATGAAGCGTAATATATGATTAACCCCCGCCGAGGTTTCGTGCCTCGGCGGGGGTTGTTTTTAAAATGCGAAATATTTTTCTCTCTGCTTCTGTATTCTGCCGCTGATGAATTCAAGGGTTTCCTTTGCACCCTCAATTCCGCAGGCATAATCCTTCATTGCTCTGCCCTCTTCATAGCAAAGGTCATCGTGAAGCGGGAAATAATCCTTAAGCAGGAAGTTTGCGTAGCGTGCAAGCCTGAAATCGCCCACAAGGCGGTATTCCTTGCTGATGCCGTCGATTGCGATTGAATAGAAATTCTTTATTGAATCAATAATTGCTTCTCTTTCGTTTGCGGGTGAAAATACCATTGTTGAAGCAACATAAGCATTTTCGTTATTGATTGAGCTGTGGCTGTCTGTGCTGCCTACGATGGGGAATTTTTCATATCCCTTTGCAAGCACCTCATAATATTTATGAGTCTGGAAGCCGTTATGCTCATAATAATTTTCACCGCCGAGCACCTCAAAAGCATCAAACGGATGGGTTTTAAGCATATAATCGGTTATGTTTTCGGGCACCTGATGAACATTTGAAAGCCAATAGGGGTGGCAGAAAATTCCCAATCCCTCTGCCTTTCTGATATGATTGAATACCCATACGCAGCTTGCATATGTAAACGGCTCTATGCCTTCGGGAATATCGAGAGTTGCGGCAAGTGCATCAACCTCTGCCCTATAGCCGTCTTCATCAATTTGGTCGGGGCAAGGGAAGCCCTCAAAGCGGCGTTTTTCAATATCATTGCCGTATTCGCTGATATATTCTTCTTCCTTAAGAATTGCATTAACGGAATATTTGCCGCCGAAATTAACGATATGAACATCGTTTATGTGGTCGGGCTGAAGGTCTGGCAGATGCACCTCTTCACCGGGAACAATATTGAATTCAATGGGCACATCCTTATAAACCTCAATCGCTTCAAGCGAAGGCCAGTAACGGTGATGATCGGTTATTGCAAAGAAATCATAGCCGTGCTTTCTGTAGTTTGCACAAACGATTGCGGGCGACTGCTTGCCGTCGGAGCAGCAGGTGTGCATATGCAAATCGCCTATAAGCGGATACCTGCCGCAAAGGTCTTCATCAAGAGCATAAACGCTAAGCTGAAGAAGCCTTTTATCTGTTGTTTTATCAAAAAATCTCACATAATACTGCTGTTCTCGGGGGAAGGTATGAGTAATCTTATAGCAGTTTCCTTCCGTTGAATAGGGAATCTCATAACCGTTGCCTCTGTGGGGATAATCTCTGGGGTTGCCGTCGTCAAGACCAAAAATTTTAATGATAACATTCTCGGGATTTTTGAATTCTGCGTGGTAACCGAGATGCTTTATTGTTATTGTTATTTCTTTGCCCGCAGGGAAAACCTTGGGATAAATGTCATAATAATGCATTTCTGTTGTCATTTTTATTACTCCTCTATTTCAACGGTTTTGTTTGTTTCGTATGAGATATATGAATTTTCAAGAAGAACTGCAAGCTCTATAGCTTCTTTCATACCAAGACCCTCAGGCGAGCCGGTGCCGTCAAGGCAGGCATCAACAAAAAGATTAATGGGATAGCCGCCCTCTTCGGGGAGTCTGTCGGGAGAAATAAAATCTTTATTGAGCTTTGCGGTTTCGGTGGTTTTATATTTAATATCGCCGCCCTGCCAGAGAAGAATGCCGTCGGTTCCGTGAACCTCAATGGTATAGGGCGATGAGAAGGCAAGGAACGAGGTTTCGGAAACACCGATTGCACCGTTTTCAAATTCAATAACGGATATTGCGTTTTCATCAACGGGAGTGCCGAGCACGGAATTTGCAATGCCCGTTATCTTCTTGGGCTTTCCGCAAAGATATGCAAGAAGATACATCGGATGGCAGCCGAGATCCATCATAGCTCCGCCCGCACAGTCTTCTTTTACAAACCAATATTCGGGCAGCCACTTGCCGCTTACTCCGTTATGGGCATTGCGGATTCTGACATTTGTTACCCTGCCGAAATCGCCGTTTTCAATATGCTCCTTTGCAAATCTTACAACGGGCCACGCTTTGTGGGGGAAGGAAATGGTGAAGGTTACGCCGTTTTCTTCAACCGCCTTTGCAATCTCTTTGCATTCCTCAACGGTGCAGGCAAGAGTTTTTTCAGTAAAAATATGCTTGCCCGCTTTTGCGGCACGGATAAGAACATCGGTATGCATAGTTGTGGGAGCACAGCAGCAAACCGCATCAACATCATCTCTTGCAAGAAGCGCATCAAGATCGGCAACAAAATCGCAGCCGAGTTCTTTTGCCCAGGGCTCTCCCCTCTCGGGCTTTTCATCCCAGACGGCAGTTATTTCTGCCTTGCCGGTATTCATAAAGTCACGGGCATATCCCGCTGCGTGAACGTGCCATTTTGAAAGCATTGCAATTTTGAGCATATTAATTCCTCCAATATCCGGTTTATGTTTTTATAATATCACAGCAAAATAAAAAAGTCGAGAAAAAAGCAAAGATTTTCCCGACTTTTTAAAGATGTTGTATAAACAAAAGATTTATGTTATAATTCATCGTGTTTCTTTTTGTTTTGCGATATATTCCGCACCCACGGACCCAAGGCAGACAAAAACCGAAATCGGCCTTACGCTGTTGAGCAATCCGTCACTTAACCCTATAACAGAGTAATAATCAAGGAATCTGCCTGCACCCACATAGAGAAAGGCTGAAACCGCAAGCAGAAGAATTATAACCGTATATCCTGCAGTAAGCACTCTTTTTGCAGGCTTATGCATTTTATCAAATATATTTCTCATTACGGAACCTCCCGTTCCGATTATACTATATTCTTTCAACGCATTTCAAATCAAAAATAATGCCAAAAGGAT
The DNA here is from genome assembly GCA_937880805.1 of uncultured Clostridia bacterium. Lineage (GTDB taxonomy): Bacteria > Bacillota > Clostridia > Oscillospirales > Acutalibacteraceae > CAG-177. Next base: position 14,049 of record CALGRR010000072.1, on the reverse strand, counting down.
GAACAGAAAATGAATTTGGGAATATCAACATCCTGCCTCTATCCGATGAACACCGAAGAAGCTCTTGAAATTCTTTGCGAGGGCGGAATTGAACGCTGCGAGGTTTTTCTTAATTCTGAAAGAGAAACAACTCCGCAGTTTGCAAAAAAGCTTAAGAATATTGCAGATGCTCATTCGGTTAAGATTGTTTCGGCTCACCCGTTTTCTTCTTTTTCCGAAACATTTATGCTTTTCAGCGAATATGAAAGGCGTTTTTATGAAACTCTTGATTTTTACAAAAGATTCTTTGAAACCGCTTCGGTTATGGGTGCGGATATTGCGGTTATTCACGGTTCTCTGCTCCCCGCAAAAATAAGTAATCAGGAATATTTTGAGCGTTTTTCAAAGCTTGTTGAGGCGGGCAAGGAATTCGGAATAAGAGTTACACCGGAAAATGTGCGTAAGCATCTGAGCGAAAGCCCCGATTTCTTAAAAGAAATGAAAAAGGCTCTCGGCAGCGATTTCGGGCTTGTTTTTGATGTTAAGCAATCGGTTCTTGCAGGCTATGACCCTGTTGAATTTGCAAAAGCCTTTGCAGAAGATATAATTCATATTCATATCAGCGACCACAATTCCGAAAATGCCTGCCTTCCTCCGTCAAAAGGCTGCTTTGATTTCAGCAAGCTGTTTTCGGTTATGAACGGTGCAAACTATAACGGCAGTTATATAATTGAACTCTACCGTCAGAATTTCGGAAAGCCCGAAGAATTGTTTGATGCCCTGGCGTTTCTGCGAAACTTGTAAAATCCCCTTGAAAAATATTAATCGTGTGATATAATTTTATTAAAGAGAAAATCCGAAAAGGAGAAAAAATTATGAAATGTCCGTTTTGCGGCTTTGAAGAAAGCAAGGTTATCGATTCAAGACCCACCGACGAAGGCGAGCGTATACGCAGAAGAAGAGAGTGCACAAGCTGCCTTAAGCGTTTCACAACCTATGAGATAATTGAAAGTGTTCCCGTTATCGTTGTTAAAAAGGATAAATCAAGAGAGGTTTTTGACCGCAACAAGCTTTTCAACGGTATGCTCCGTGCTTGCGAAAAAAGACCTGTTTCGCTTGATTCCATCGAAAAATCGGTTAACGAGATTGAGGCTGCCCTTCAGAATTCGCTCGACAGAGAGGTAACCTCCGTTCGCATAGGCGAAATGGCAATGGATAAGCTCAAGGACCTTGACGAGGTTGCTTATGTTCGTTTTGCATCGGTTTACAGACAGTTCAAGGATATTAACACCTTTATGGATGAGCTTGCAAAGCTTCTTAGCGAAAAATAATCCGATGAAAAGGCTTTTTATTCTTCTCGCGGTTTTTTGTCTGGTGCTCTTCTGCTCCTGCGAAAAGAGCGAACCCGAAACTGTCAAGACCGCAGATATGCTTAACATAACCAATGAGGATGCCGATTATCAGGGATGCTTTGAAAGATATGAAGCGGTTGTTTCGGCGGTTGTCACCAAAACCTCCGTGCTCGAAAATGCACACAATGATAAGATAAAAATAGAATCCGATTCGGAATATTTTTTTGAAGATGAATACATTCCGACCTCGTTTGAGCCGTTTGAGCTTGATGCAATTTCGGTAACCAATCACTTCACTCCCTCATTGGATCTGAAGCAGGCGGAAGAGATTTATAAAAATATCAGCCGCGGAATGACGGTTGAATATTCATTCGACGGCACAAATTATAATCTGCGTTTTGTTTCCGAAGAGCTTGTTGAAGAATACTCGGCAGAATATAATGAAGAGTTTGACTCCTTCAGATATGTTTTCAGCATTGAAGATGCCGAAGAAACCCGAACAGAGGAATTTCTCGAATTCATAAAGCTTGAAAACGGTGCGTATGCAATTCAGAGCCAAAAATCACGCTGCTATGTTGATTTTGACGAAAACGGTGAAATAGAGCTTTTTGCCTGCTCAACACTCAGAGCAGACGAATATCCGCTTGACGAAAGCATCTTTCCGCAAAAGGAAGCACTAACCGCAGATTGGGTAACCGAAAAAGGAAAGAGCTCTTTTGAAAGCATTCATACATATGAGAACGGAATTCTGACCCATTCCGAATGCAGCAGCGGGCCGTGGAAAACGGTCAGCATAACTGCCTCGGATTTCAGCTCGGCATTTTATATGTAAAAATATCGCCGCACTATTCGGTGCGGCTTTAGTTTTGGAGTTTATATGAACAACAAAATAAAAACGGTATGCAGTTATCTTGATAATCTCGGCATAAACTATAAAAAAATTGAGCATTCCCCCGCCGCAACAATGGAGGAATGCAAAAAAATAGAAGAGATTCTTGATAACGCAATCTGCAAGAATCTTTTGTTGAGAACAACAAACGGCTCGGCATATTACCTGCTGATTTTAAGAAATGACAAGCAATTTGTTACAAGCAGAATTTCAAAGCTTCTCGGCTCTTCAAGGCTTTCTTTTGCCTCGAGAGAAGAGATGGAAAATCTGCTCAACACCTCACCCGGCTCGTTGAGCATTCTCAGCCTTATTTTTGACAAAGAGAAAAAAATAAAGCTTGCCGTTGACAGAGATGCTGTTGAAAATGAATTTTTCTGCTGCCATCCCTGCGATAACACGGCAACATTAAAAATAAAAGCATCGGATATTACCGATATTTTCATTCCGTCACTTGAAATAAAACCTGTTATTATCGAGGCATAACTTATGAATATTTTTGAAAGCATCCAGACACAGTTTATAGTATCACAAATTTTCAGTGCAATCGCCACCTTTCTGCTGCTCTTTTCATTTCAGCAGAAAACCCACAAAAAAATTGTTCTTATGCAGGCGGCTTCGGGAGTTCTTTTCGGAATTCAATATATGCTGATCGGTGCATACGAAGGAATGATTTGCAATTATATCGGAGCAATAAGGTCAATCGTTTATTCATTCAGAGGCAGGTCAAAAATTGTTGACAGCATAATCTGCCCCGCCGTGTTTGCGGTGATTTTTGCAATAAGCGGAATTATTACATATAAAAATATTTTCTCGCTTCTTCCGATTGTTGCAATGGCTATTTCTTCATTTGTTCTCTGGTCACCGAAAACCCAGCAACTTCGTGCTCTTTCAATGCCGACCTCGGCAATGTGGCTTGTTTATAACGCAATAAGCCATTCTTATGTGGCGGTGCTCACAGAGGTACTCAACCTTATTTCAATTATCATTGCATTAATAAGATTCAGAAGCACCAAAGAGGTGAAAAAGAATGGTTAAAGACTTAACGGAAGGGAAGCCTTCAAAAGTTCTTTGGTCTTACACCATACCGATGTTTCTCAGCGTTATTTTTCAACAGCTTTATAACATTGCCGATTCGGTTATTGCGGGCAGATTTGCAGGCGAGGATGCTCTTGCCGCTGTTGGTGCTTCATATCCGATAACCATGATTTTCAACGCAATTGCAATCGGTTCAAACATCGGATGCACCGTTGTTATTGCCAGAATATTCGGTTCTCAGAATTTTTCACATATGAAAACCGCAATTTCAACAACCGTTATATCTTCTGTTGTTCTTTCAACGGTTCTGACTGTTTCGGGTCTTATTGGATGTGAGCCGTTGACTGCTCTTTTAAATACCCCCGAAAACATTTTTAAGGATGCAGCTTTATATCTGCGAATTTACATAGGCGGATTCGTATTTTTGTTTCTTTATAACATTGCAAATGCAATTTTCGTTGCCATGGGTGACTCAAAAACACCTCTTGTTTTTTTGATTTTTTCATCGGTAGGCAACATTTTTCTTGACTATATTTTTGTTAAATATTTTCATATGGGTGTTGCAGGTGTTGCGTGGGCAACATTTATTGCTCAGGGAATTGCCTGCGTTCTTGCGCTTGTTACTGTTATCGGCAGAATTAAAACCGTTGCTTCAGGAATAAAATATTCAAAATTTTCATTCCCGACCCTTTGGGAAATCTGCGTTGTTGCCGTTCCCAGCATTCTTCAGCAAAGCTTTGTTTCGGTTGGCAACCTGTTTATCCAGAGTCTGATAAACAGCTACGGTTCAACGGTTATTGCAGGCTACTCCGCCGCAATCAAGCTCAACACCTTCTGCATAACAAGCCTTTCAACTCTCGGCAACGGTGTTTCGGGATATACGGCACAGAATGTCGGTGCAAAAAAGCCCGAAAGAATAGACAAAGGCTTCGTTTCAAGCCTTGCAATGTCACTTATCATAACCGTACCTTTTTCGGTTGCATATTTCTTTTTCTGCGAACCTCTTATTATGCTGTTCATGGAAGGTGAAAACGCAGCGGCAACGGAAATCGGCAGAGAATTTTTGAGAATCACTTCACCATTTTATGTTCCCATTGCTTTCAAGCTCATGGCTGACGGCGTTCTGCGCGGAACAGGCTGGATGAAGAGCTTTATGGTAACAACCTTTGCCGACCTTATACTCCGAGTCGTTTTTGCATTTATCCTCTCCCCCGTTTACGGAACAAAGGGAATATGGCTCTCATGGCCCATAGGCTGGCTTTCGGCAACACTGATGTCAGTTATGTTCTATATGGCCAACCATCAAAGCCGAAAAACAAAAATTAAACAATAAAAAAAATCAAGGTGCCGTTGTAAATCTCAACAGCACCTTATTTTTATTTCAGCAATATTCCTCTGTCAAGAGGCTTTGTCACATAAACATCGGGGCATAATTCTTTGAGCTCTTCTGCACATTCCTCTGCCTTTTCCTTATCTTCAAACAAACCGAAAACGGTGGGACCGCTTCCGCTCATCTGATAAAGCAATGCTCCGAACGCTCTCATTTTTTCTTTTATTTCAACCCTTTCCGCAACCTCAATTACCTGTTCAAAAACATTACCCGCATAGCGGCATATGCCGTCAAAATCACCTTTTTCGCAGGCATCGAGCATTCTCATTGAATCGGGGCGGTAAATATATGCACTGTCGGCATCGGCATAAGCCTGAGCAGTTGAAACTCCTTTTTCGGGCTTTGCAAGAACAACAAAGCAATCCTTAAGCGGCTCAAGCCTTGAAAGCACTCCGCCCGTATTCTGCGAAAGGCAGGTGCCGCCCACAATGCAGAAAGGCACATCGCTTCCGACGGTTAAACCGATTTTGCAAAGCTCATATTCAGAAAGGTTTGCAGAGTAAAGCTTATTGAGTGCAACGAGCACTGCCGCCGCATCCGCACTGCCGCCCGCAAGCCCCGCTTCAAAAGGAATGTGCTTTTCAATATGTATGTTTACACACGGCTCTGTGTTTATTGCATCAAAGAATTTTTTTGCCGCCTTATATGCGATATTCCTTTCATCGGTTGGCAGACGGCTCTCGGAGCAGGAAAGAAAAATGCCTGCTTCCCCGGATTTTTCAACGATTACAATATCCTCAAGCCCAACGCTTTGCATAACCATAAAAAGGCTGTGGTAGCCGTTATCGAGCTTGCCGACTATATCAAGAAAAAGATTGATTTTAGCCGGTGCATAAGCAGTTATTTTCATAGTGACGCTCCTTTCGGTTTCATTCAATCGGTATCAGAGTGGGTGTTCTGCCCTGATAAATCGCTATTTTATCGAATCCGCATTTAAGTGCAAGCTCATAGCCTTTGTCTATTCCCGCACCCAGATGCTCCGCATAATGAGCATCCGAGCCTATTGTTATTAGCTTTCCGCCAAGCTCTTTATATCTTTTCAGAATGCTCTCATCGGGCGAGGTTACTCCGATTGGCTGGCGTAGACCCGCCGTGTTGATTTCGAGCGATTTCTGATTCTTGATAAGGGTTAAAAGTATTTCGTCAATTATTTCGCCAAAGCCCGACATATCAACCTTTCTGCCGTAATTGCCGACAATATAACGCAAGGGATATGTTAAATGGGCAAGTGTATCAAATCCGTTCCATTGAGCAAGAAGAAGCTCATGCTCAAAATACTGCCTGAGCAAATCCATATAATCTATGCTCTCATCGCTGAAATCCATATAATAAAAATCCTTGACATTCGGCAGATTATGAATTGCACCGATAACAAAATCATATTTCATTGCTTGCAGAAGCTTATCCGCAATCGGTTTATCATAAACAGCCTGACCGAGCTCCGCACCCACGCATACTATAAGCTTGCCGTTAAAAGCCGAGCGTGCCTTTGCAACCTCAAAGAAAGACTGAATTGCCGTGCGGTCAAAATTATCTCTGTAAAAAGCATCTATTTCAAGATGGTCGGTAAACGCAACCGCACGCAGGCCCTTCATATATGCGGTTTCACAAAGAAACATTGTTGAATGGTTGCCGTCAAACGAATTATCGGTGTGTGTATGAAGGTCAACAAGATTTTTAAATTCCATTTTGTTTTCTCCTTTGAAAACGGATTACATCTTATATTACCACATTTTTTTATATTGCAACAGTAATTTTTCAAAAAATGTTGTTTGATTTGTGTTTTTATGGTAAAATAATTAAAAATTTATTGTTAAGGAATAAATGATTATGAAAATAATTGTTACGGGAGCTAAGGGTCAGCTCGGATATGATGTTGTTTTGCAGCTGAAAAAAAGCGGGCACACAGCTATTGAAGCAGACCTTCCCGAGCTTGATATAACAGACAAATCCGCAGTTGAAGCTTTTTTTGAAGTGCACAAGCCCGACGGTGTTATTCACTGTGCCGCCTACACAAATGTTGACGGTGCGGAAACAGAAAAAGAGCTTTGCAAAAAAATAAACTCTGACGGAACAAAGAATATTGCGGAATGCTGTAAAAAAAGCAATTCAAAGCTCATTTATATAAGCACGGACTATGTTTTTGACGGCAAGGGAAGCAAGCCTTTTGAAACCGATGCCGCCACCGCACCCTGCAATTATTACGGCGAAACAAAGCTTATGGGTGAAAATGCGGTGAAAGAAATCTGCGATAAATATTTTATTGTCCGGATTTCGTGGGTTTTCGGCAGCAACGGCAAAAACTTTGTTAAAACAATGCTCCGTCTTTCAGAAGAAAGAAATGAACTGACGGTTGTTTGCGACCAGGTTGGCTCCCCCACCTACACACCTGACCTTGCCGCACTTCTTTGCGATATGATTGAAACCGAAAAATACGGCATCTATCACGCAACAAACGAGGGCTTTTGCTCCTGGGCGGAATTTGCCGCAGAAATTATGAAGCTTTCGGGTGCCGAAACAAAAATAATTCCCGTTACAAGCAGTGAATATAAAACGGTTGCAACAAGGCCCGCAAATTCAAAAATGTCTAAAGAATCTCTTGATAATGCCGGCTTTGGCAGGCTCCCTCATTGGCAAGATGCACTTGAAAGATTTCTTCCAAATGAATTGAAGAAATAAAATGCAAATTATGTAACTTGCTTATTTTTCTTTTTAAGATAAATAAATTTGATTATATATATTATAATTGGATGATTAAAATTTTTACGGAGCGACTTTATGGATAAAAACAACAAAAAAGTTAATAAGCCAAAAGACGCACCGTCTGTTTTCGGTCCGAAAGCGTTTGATGAAATTCCGGACGGTCTTTACGATATGGGCAGCATATACCGCAGCAAGCCCAGAAGCCGTGAAGAAGAGCTTCGGGAGCGTGATGAAAAGCGTCGTGCCGTTGAAATGCAGGCTATCAAAGAGGATATTGAACGCAGATATTCCATTCAGCTTGAAACCGCACAAAGCGGAGAAGCTTCCAAGCCTCTTTTAGCGGAAGAAGGCTTTGACGAAAGCATTGTTAAGGAAGAGCTTGATTATATTGATGAAATAATTAATGCAGGTGCTTCCGCAATTTCCACAGAAAGCAACTCCTCTTCCGAAAACGGTGAAACTTCCCCCGAAAAGAAAGAAAACCCCGTTTATGAATATATCAGCAGCTTCGGCGATACGATTATCAGATTCATCAGGCGGCTTGTTCTTTTTATCATAAAGCTTATTAAAATACCGCTTGTCAAAATCGGCGGACTTCTCGGCATTGCAACCTCGGGCACAAAAAAGAGAATTAAAAAATATGCCCGTTCAACACTTCAGGAGCTTGTTTATTTCCGCAGAGAAATCAAATCCGCATTCAGGTCAATAAAGAAAACCGTTAAATCTCCTCTTTCTCTGCCTTCTGTTCTTGCACATTATGTCAAGAAAGCCTTTTTAAGGCATCAAACGCTTCTCAAAACCTTATTCAACACGGCATTGCCCGTTATCTCATTTCTGATTTTGCTTGTAACAATCAATTATTGGAACAGCGTAACCTTTGCTCTTGAGGTTATTTATAACGACCAGAGCATCGGCTATATCAGCGATGAATCAGTTTATATTGAAGCCAGGGATATGGTTAAAGACAGACTCAGTGCAGGCTCGGGAACGGTTGAGGCAACGGTTGCCTCTCAGTCATCAAACCTTAATGCACAGTATTCTCTCACGCTCGTTTCTCTTGAAGAACTTAACGATGCACAAACAATCTCCGATAAAATGATTGAAAACTCGGTTGATAATCTCACACACGCCTGCGGAATTTATATTGACGGCGAATTCATTTGTGCGGTTAAAAATGAAGCAGATGCAAAAATAGTTTTCAACAACATTCTTTCCCCTTATGAAGCAGATGCAAAAAACAACGGTTATATAATCGGTTTTGCAGAAAAAATAGATTATGTTCAGGGTCTGTACCGTGACGATGAGAGCGTTATGTGGGATGCCTCAAAGCTCGAGGCAACGCTCAGCAGCAAGCAGGGAGAAATTATCCACACAGCCGCCGAGGGCGATACTCTCGAAAGCATTGCAGAGGCATACGGCATCAGCCAAAGCACTCTTCGCACTCTTAATCCCGATATTGATTTTGATGAGCTTGAAGAGGGCACAAATATTACGGTTAAAGAGGCTGAAAAATATATCAGCATCAAGAAAACCGTTACAACAACAAGCATCCGTGATATTAAGTATGAAACAGTCAAACGCCGTGATGCCACCAAATACAGCGGCTACAGAAGCGTTATTCAGAAAGGTGTTAACGGCAGCGAAAGAGTTACCAAAACGCAGATTTACATTGACGGAGTTCTTTACGATACAGAATATTCCTATGAAACTCTCGAAGAGGCTGTTGAAGAAATCGTAACAGTCGGCACAAGAACCTCATATAACGGAGTGTATATCGGCGAGGCCTCGGAATCAGGCTTCTTATGGCCCGCACCGAGCTGCCACAGAGTAAGCTCACCCTATGGCTGGAGAAACAGCGGCTGGCACAACGGCATAGACCTTGTTAAGGCAGGCGGCGGAGCTTCGGGCACACCCGTTATTGCTTCAAAAAGCGGCAGAGTTGAGGTTGTTCAGCGTTCAAGCTCCGGCTACGGAAATATGGTGCTCATAAACCACGGTGATGGCTATAAAACAAGATATGCCCATATGATAAAGGGCTCAATAAAAGTTTCGGTTGGCGATTATGTTGAAGCGGGACAAACCATCGGCAAGGTTGGCTCAACGGGCAACTCCTCGGGTCCTCACCTTCATTTTGAAGTAATCGTAAACGGCGAAACAAGAAATCCGAAGAATTATATTTCATAGAATTAATCCTCTGCAGAATTTGCAGGGGATTTTTTCAAAAAAATGTGAGTGTTTTTTCCTTTTCAAACGAATAATAAGTGAACAGAAGAACAGGAGGTGTCCGGATGGATAACGGTGAAAGTAGCTACCGCCGTTTCCTTAACGGAGACGAACGTGCTTTTTCGGAAATAATCGAATTGCACAAAGACAACTTAATATTCTTCATTAACCGATATGTTCGTAACATTGCCGTGGCGGAAGAGCTTGCCGAGGATGTTTTTGCAGAGCTTCTTATTCATAAAAAAAGATATAGTTTCAAAACATCCCTTAAAACCTATATTTTCACCATAGGCAGAAACAAAGCTGTGAGCTATGTGCGAAAATGCGTGCGTCATCCCGAATGTGCATATGAATACATAGAAAATGAAAGCGACCGCAGAAGCCTCGAGGATGAATTCATACAAAAAGAACGGGAAAGAGAGCTCCACAAAGCTCTGGATAAGCTCAATGAAAATTACAGAACCGTGCTTCACCTCATCTATTTTGAGGAGATGAGCTATGCCAATGCGGCAAAGGTTATGAAAAAAAATACCAAACAAATTGAAAATCTGGTTTACAGAGCAAGAAACACGCTCAAAAAAGAACTTGAAAAGGAGGCGAAGCTCTGATGAAAAGCGTTGAAGAATTTGAAAAAAGCGTTTTTGCCAAAAGAGATGCTTTGCTGAAAAAACGCAAAAACAGAATTATAACTGTTGCAAGCCTTGCCTGCACGGCACTTTGCCTTACCGTTGCGGCATCGGCAATAAAGCCCTTGAAAACAGCTTCCGAGCCCGGCGGCTCGGGTGAAACCGAAATATATTATGACGGTGCACTTGAGCAAGAAGAAAGCGAACTCGGTCTTTTCGGCGAGCTTTTCCGTGAAGATGAAGAAGCTTATGAAAAATCAACGGTTGTTGTGAATGCAGAAGGTGTGCTTGAAGAAGTAACAACCTCATATCCGAAGCAGTTCGGATTCTCACCCTCGGGCAATACAGAAATTGAAACCGAACCGGAAGAAGAAACCTATATTCTGAAATACACGCTGACGGTTCCTTATTCAAAGCCAAAGAATCCGCTTGCAGGCGAAACCGCATTGGCTCCCGAAGCAGGCAATCCGAAAGACCTTACAGCAGGTGAAGCGGCAACCTACACCTATCCCGACGGTTATACCGAGCCTTATTTCGCGGGCGGTCAGCCTGCTACCGAGCCTGATATGCCCGAAAAAAAATATCCGAGCAATGAGGAAATCATAGCCGCAGCCCTTTCTTATCTTACCGATACCGAAAAAGCTTTGATAGTTGACGATACTCCCTCAATCGCAATGGTACATTACACCGATAAAACAAAGGGCGATGAATATGAGATTTTCTACAGAACACTCACGGGTAAAATAAAAATCGTTCTTCTGGTTGATACTCTTGAATTAGTGGAAAAGAAGTGATAAATATGAAAAAAGCATTTTCCCTTTTACTTGCGTTTTCTCTTATTTTAAGTCTTTTCGCCTGCGGCAAGGAACCGATTACCGAAAACATTTCGGAAACCGTATCCTCAACGCAGAAAGAGGTTGTTGAAAGCATTGCAGAGATTTTAACAACCCTTGTTGCTCCCTCAACCGTGCCCGAAACAAAAACCGAGCCTGAACCTACAACAAAGCTCAGATGCCTTGAAGCAAAAGAATTTGCACCGCCCCTCGCTTATTGCACCGCAGATTTCGGACTGAGGCTTTTCAATGAAATTCAGAGTGAGCAGAAGAATCCGCTTATCTCTCCCCTTTCCGTTATTTCGGCACTCACAATGGCAGGTCTTGGTGCAGAAAGCAGAACGCTTGAACAAATCTCGAACGCTTTAAAGCAGAATCCCGAAGAGCTTGCACTTTATCTTCAAAGCTATATGAACAGCACCGAAATGACCGAAGGCATAAGCCTTGCAAATTCAATCTGGCTCAACGGCACCTGTTTTTACCCCAAAAGCACATTTATAAGCGACTGCTCTCAATATCTTGACGCAGAGGTTTTCTCTGACCCGTTTAATAAAACAACAGTAAGCAAGATCAACAGTTGGATAACCAAAAAGACAAACGGAGAAATCAAAATCGTTCTTGATGAAGTGCCCGCAAACGCAATGGCTTATCTCATCAACACCGTGCTTTTTGAGGCTGAGTGGTTAAATCCGTATACCTCATACACCTCGGTGCAGAATCAGACCTTTACCACCGAAGACGGCAGAAATCAGAATGTTTCAATGCTCTGCTCAAGCCATTCCTCCGATGCGGTTTTCACCCTCGGCAAAACAACGGGAATTTTCAACAGCTACACAAACGGCTATTCGTTTGTTGCCCTTCTTCCCGATGAAGGTGTAAGCATCAAAGAAGCTGCAGAAAGCTTTACCGCCAAGGAATTCATAAGCACCGTGGCAGATAAAACTTCACGCTCGCATTTCAAAAGCACGGGCACGCTCTACAGCGTAAGGCTTCCGAAGTTTGAGGCTGAATGCTCATATGAGCTCAGGGATGCTCTTTCAAAAATGGGCATTACCGATGCTTTCTGCGATAAAGCAGATTTTTCAAAAATGGGCACTTCACCCGAGGGCTATATTTATTTCAGCCGTGCACTTCACAAAACACACATCGCACTCACAGAAAAAGGAACAAAAGCGGGTGCCGCAACGGTTATGGAATTCAAGGCTGGCTCGGTAATGATTGATAAGATAATACAGCTTTATTTTGACCGCCCGTTTCTCTATGCGATAGTTGAAAACGAAACGGGAATGCCCGTTTTCTTCGGTGCGGTCACGGATTTTGAATAATCCGAAAGGGGGATAAAATATGAAAAAAGGCATAGCAATTCTGCTTGTTTTCATGGTTATTATGTTTTTGTTCGCCTGCGGAAAGAACAGCATTCAGACCGACACTGCAAAAAAAGGTGCAGCCGGAGAATCACATAATGAAATGAATTCAACCGCATTCAAGGGTTATTCCTATACCGATGAAAACGGTTCAACCGTCTGCGTTGATGTGCAGGAAAACAACTCTCTTTGCTCTGTGCCCACCAAAGCACCGAACTGGCAAAAGCCGAATTTTCAGCCTGTACGCACTGGCTGTTATCACGGCACGAGCTCGGAATATCCCGATTTTCCTTATACCGTTATCATTGAAACTTCGGCAGAATTAAAAGAATATATAAAAGAAAATGAGAATAGCTTTGATTTAAGCCGCAAGGATGAAGTTTATGCTGACACAACCATTGGCTTTCTTGATGCGGCTGATAAATATGACGGTGAATACTTCAAAGAAAATTCGCTCATAATCGCAGTTGACACTCAGCCAAGCGGGTCAATAAGATATACCCATACAGAGCTTGTGCGTTCCGAAAAAAGCGAGCTGTTTGATACCCTTTGGCTTACGGAGTATCACCCGTGTCTGCAAACCTGCGATGAAGCCGCCTGGCATATTATAGTTGAAGCAAAGAAGGGCACATACGCCGATAAAATTGAGCTGAAAACTTTTGAAGACCACGAAGAAGTGCCCGAATATCTGCGTTAATACTCGACAAAATTCCGGGAAAGTGATATAATAACCAAAAATCACTTTGAGGTGGAATTATGGTTCAGGTTGCAGCAGCTCTGATCTGGCAGGGCGATAAGTTTATGATTTGCCAAAGACCCGTGACTAAAACAAGGGCTCTTGAATGGGAATTTGTGGGCGGCAAGGCAGAAAAAGGCGAAACTCTTGAAGACGCGTTAATCAGGGAATGCCACGAGGAAATAGGCGTTACGGTTAAGGTTGGGGAAATTTTTACGGAGCTTGACCACGTTTATCCCGATATAACAATTCATCTCACGCTTTTCAACTGCGAAATTGCCGAGGGCACCGTGCAGAAGCTTGAGCATAACGACATAAGATTTATAACGCCCGATGAAATTCCGCAATATAACTTCTGCCCCGCAGATAAAGAAATTCTTGAAAAAATAATAAGAGAAATCTGCCCATAAGAGAAAAATTAACCAAATAACTTTTGTGCGGTGCTCCAAAACTATTTGAGTCAAGTTTTTGTTCCAATTCCGCTAATCGTTCTATTTTACCTGCGCAATACTCTTTTAACAGCGCACGGCAATTTTCCAAGCGTTGTATCAAACCGCCAAAACGTACGTCTTCCACTTCAAAGCCGTTTTGCATATTTTCCAAATACCAGTATTCTCTCTGCGCTTTGTAAAACTTTTTAATACGCTTAATCACAAGCGGATATACTGTATGGGCAAGATATTTTAATTGCTTTTTATCCCCTTCGCTATACGCTTTTCTCGTGCGTACGCCAAGGTCGAATTTATATTCCATCACCTCGGCAAGCGCCTTAGTTTTTCTAAAAATGTATCCCCACTTCGGGTCGTTTACGTACGGGCGCAACGCTTTCGCCGCGTCCGTAAAAATATGCCGTTCGCTTTGGTCTATTGTAGAATCGTACATACCTGCAAATACGTCGTTGTATAACAAGTATTTAGTA